>CAZADJ010000309.1:1286-2871 GCA_964483845.1 uncultured Actinomycetota bacterium
CGGGACCACACGTGGCGCTTCGGGCTCGACCGCCTGCTCCTCGGGGTCGCGATGCCCGACGAGGACGACCGCCTCTACGCCGACGTCGTGCCCTACGACGACATGGAGGGCGGTGAGGTCGCCCTGCTCGGACGGTTCGTCGCGTTCTGCGACCGGCTCTTCCGCGCGGTCGAGGAGCTGCGTGAGCCCCGTCCGATCGCGGCGTGGGCGGACGCACTCGTCGAGCTCGTCGAGGAGCTGATCGAGGTCGGGGAGGACGACCGCTGGTTCCGCGATCAGACCGTCGACGTCATCCGGGAGCTGGTCGACCAGAGCCGGGGCCCGACCGGCGAGCCGAACGGCCAGCCGCTCGCGCTCGACGCCGTGCGCAGCGTGCTGGACCGGTCCGTGCGAGGGCACCGACCCGCCGCCGGGTACGAGTCCGGCGCGGTCACCTTCTGCGAGATGATCCCGATGCGATCCATCCCGCACCGCGTGATCTGCCTCCTCGGGATGGACGACGGTGAGTTCCCGCGCCCGGTCCGACCGCTCGGGTTCGACCTCGTCGCCGACCAGCCCGCGACCGGCGACCGTGACCGCCGGGACGAGGACCGCCTGCTGCTGCTGGAGGCGATCCTCGCCGCGCGCGACCACCTCCTCGTCCTCTACACCGGCCGCGACCAGCGCACGAACGAGGAACGTGCGCCCGCGGTCCCGATCGGGGAGCTCCGTGACGTCCTCGACCGCGCACACCGCCCGGACGGGCAGGGCCGGTCGGCGTCGGAGCGGCTCACCGTGGAGCACCCGCTGCAGGGCTTCAGCCCGCGGAACTTCGTCACGCAGGAGGCGGACGACGCACGGACCGCGGTCGATGCTCCGCTGAGCTTCGAGACCGACCAGCTCGCGGCCGCCCGCACGCTCCTGGCTGACGAGACCCGCGAGTGGCGCTTCGTCCCCGAGCCCCTGCCCCCGGTCGAGGACGCCGACGGCGCGGTCCAGCTCGCGGATCTGCGCCGCTGCCTGCGGGACCCGATCCGGTGGCTCTGCACCCGACGTCTCGGGATGTGGCTCGGTGAGGAGGAGCAGCTCCTCGAGGACACCGAACCGGTCCAGACCGACGGGCTGAGCCGCTGGCGGCTCGGTGACTCGATGCTCACCGCGGTCCTCCCCGAGCTGCCCGACGGGACCCCGTCGTGGGACGGCCGCGCCCGCTGGCAGGCGGCCCAGATGGGTCGGGGAGACGTCCCCGCGGGCACCCTCGGCCGCTACGAGGTCGAGCGCGTCCGCCCGACCGTCGATGCGATCCTCGCCGCCGTGCGTGCGGTGGCGGACGCGGAGCGCGGCGGTGGGTCGCCGGGCGCGCACGACGTGCCGATCGACGTCACGGTCGGGGACCGCACCGTCCGTGGGGTGGTCCGCGACGTGCGTGACGGCCTGCGCATCACGGCCCGCTACGCGAGACTCAAGCCCGCGCACCGTCTGATGCTCTGGCTGGACCACCTCGCGCTCGCGGCCGGTCACCGCGGGGAGCCGGTGCGCTGCGTCGTCATCGGTCGTGATCGCAGCGGGGTGCTCGCCTGCAGCTTCGACCCGCTGCCCGCCGACG
>CAZADJ010000310.1:0-2870 GCA_964483845.1 uncultured Actinomycetota bacterium
TCGGCCGCGTGAAGGTCTACGAGGCGATCGTCAAGGGCGAGAACATCCCCGAGCCCGGCATCCCGGAGTCGTTCAAGGTGCTCATGCAGGAGATGCGGTCGCTGGCGCTGAACGTCGACGTGCTCGGCCTCGGCGGCGAGGAGATCGAGCTGCGCGACACCGACGAGGACAGCTTCCGGGCGGCCGAGGCGCTCGGTATCGACCTGTCGCGACCGGAGCGACCGGTCGCCGACGAGCGGTAGGACCACCGATCGGACCGACCGACAGCTGAAGAGAACGAGCCCGCGCGTTGACAGACGACTCCCGGTCGATGACCGGGGTGGAGGACCAGGTGTTCGACGTCAACAACTTCGAGAAGCTGCGCATCAACCTGGCGGAGGCCCAGCAGATCCGCATGTGGTCGAACGGCGAGGTGAAGAAGCCGGAGACCATCAACTACCGCACGCTCAAGCCCGAGAAGGACGGGCTGTTCTGCGAGAAGATCTTCGGGCCGACCCGCGACTGGGAGTGCTACTGCGGGAAGTACAAGCGCGTCCGCTTCAAGGGGATCATCTGCGAGCGCTGCGGGGTCGAGGTCACCCGGTCCAAGGTGCGCCGTGAGCGCATGGGCCACATCGAGCTCGCCGCCCCGGTCACCCACATCTGGTACCTGAAGGGCGTGCCCTCGCGTCTCGGCTACCTCCTCGACATGTCCCCGAAGGACCTCGAGAAGGTGATCTACTTCGCCGCCTACGTCATCACGTGGGTGGACGACGAGAAGCGCCACGAGGCGCTGCCCGGGATCGAGGAGGAGATCGCGGCCGAGAAGGAGCTGATCGACGAGCAGCTCGAGGACGACCGGCAGGAGCTCCTCGAGCAGCTCGAGGTCTCGCTCGCCGATCTCGAGGAGCAGGGGGCGAAGGCCGACGTCGTGCGCCGCGAGCGCAAGGAGATCGAGAAGCAGCTGCAGGCGGTCGCGCGGCGCGCCGACGACGAGAAGAAGCACCTCGACGAGATGCTCGACACGCTGCAGAAGCTCGCGCCCAAGCAGCTCATCGACCGCGACATCCTGTTCCGCGACATGCGCGACCGGTGGGGCGACTACTTCACCGGCGGGATGGGTGCCGAGGCGATCCGCGACCTGCTCGAGCGCCACGACCTCGACGCGGAGTCCGAGGACCTGAAGGAGACCATCGCCGAGTCGCGCGGCCAGAAGAAGAACCGTGCGATCAAGCGCCTGAAGGTGGTCGAGGCGTTCCGCACCACCCGCAACGACCCGGCCTCGCTGGTGCTCGAGGCGATCCCGGTGATCCCGCCGGAGCTGCGCCCGATGGTGCAGCTCGACGGCGGTCGCTTCGCGACGAGCGACCTGAACGACCTGTACCGGCGCGTCATCAACCGCAACAACCGCCTGAAGCGGCTGCTGGATCTCGGTGCGCCCGAGATCATCGTGAACAACGAGAAGCGCATGCTGCAGGAGGCGGTCGACGCGCTGTTCGACAACGGGCGTCGCGGCCGGCCGGTCACCGGTCCGGGCAACCGCCCGCTGAAGTCGCTGTCCGACATGCTGAAGGGCAAGCAGGGCCGCTTCCGTCAGAACCTGCTCGGCAAGCGGGTCGACTACTCGGGCCGCTCGGTGATCGTCGTCGGGCCGAACCTGCGCCTCGACCAGTGCGGGCTGCCGAAGCAGATGGCGCTCGAGCTGTTCAAGCCGTTCGTCATGAAGCGGCTGGTGGACCTGAACTACGCGCAGAACATCAAGTCCGCCAAGCGCATGGTCGAGCGCGCCCGCCCGCAGGTCTGGGACGTGCTCGAGGAGGTCATCGCCGACCACCCCGTGCTGCTCAACCGTGCGCCGACGCTGCACCGCCTCGGCATCCAGGCGTTCATGCCGGTGCTCGTGGAGGGCAAGGCGATCCAGATCCACCCGCTGGTCTGCCCGGCGTTCAACGCCGACTTCGACGGCGACCAGATGGCGGTCCACCTCCCGCTGTCGGCCGAGGCGCAGTCCGAGTCACGGATCCTGATGCTGTCGGCGAACAACATCCTGTCCCCCGCGACCGGGCGTCCGCTGGCGACGCCCTCGCAGGACATGGTGCTCGGGTCCTACTACCTCACCTACGCCGACGGCGAGGACGGCGGTCGGCGCCCGCCCGAGGACGTGGCCGAGAACGGCGGGCTGCGCGCCTTCAGCAACATCGGCGAGGTCGAGCACGCGCTCGACCGGGGTGACGTGGACCTCCAGCAGTGGATCGTGCTGCGCACCCGCGGCAAGCAGCTCCCCGAGGAGCTGCGCCCGGAGGAGCTCCGTGACGAGGACGCGTGGGCGGAGGCGCTCGCCGAGCGCCGGCCGATCCGCGTGGTCACCACCGTCGGGCGCGCGCTGTTCAACGAGGTGATGCCCGACGAGCTCGAGTTCGTGAACGAGACGCTGGTGAAGCGCGACCTCGCCGACCTGGTCAACCAGTGCGCGGACAACCTCCCGCAGTGGCAGGTCGCCGAGACGCTCGACGGCCTGAAGGACATCGGCTTCCGCTACGCCACGCTGGCGGGGGTGACGATCTCCATCGAGGACGTCGAGGTGCCGATCGACAAGACCGCGATCCTCGCCGACTACGAGGAGCGCGCCGCGAAGGTCGAGAAGCAGTACGCCCGTGGGATCATCACCGACGACGAGCGCCGCGCCGAGCTGATCGAGATCTGGACGGAGGCGACCAACAAGGTCTCCGACGCGATGGAGGAGACCTTCACCGCGCTGAACCCGATCTTCATGATGGCCCAGTCCGGTGCGCGCGGGAACATCACCCAGATCCGCCAGATCTCCGGGATGCGCGGCCTGGTCGCGAACCCGAAGGGTGAGATCATCCCGCGGCCGATCAAGTCGAACTTCC
>CAZADJ010000311.1:0-2783 GCA_964483845.1 uncultured Actinomycetota bacterium
GTCCGCACCTCGGCGTACCGGCCGCTGACTGTGGCGCTGACACGGCGCAAGGGGGTTGCGACGGTGCCCCGGAACCCCGGCACGACACCGCGGGACGCCGCGGGCGGCCACACCGATCCGGGGCCTGCGACCTCCGTCGCCGAGCACTCTGCGTCTCGGGCTCGGACGTTCCTCTTCACGGACATCGAGGACTCGACGGTCCTCTGGGAGCTGGATCCCGAGGCCATGGCCGCGGCGGTCGCGCGACACGATCGCATCGTGACCGGCGCGGTCGAAGCTGCGGGTGGCCGTGTCGTCCAGCGGGTCGGGGACGCGATGGATGCGGCGTTCGACGATGTGCGGTCGGCGGTGGGGGCGGCGGTCGCGGCACAGCGGGAGCTGGCGAGCACGTCGTGGGGTGAGCTCGGTGATCTCCGCGTGCGTATGGCGGTCGACGTCGGTGAGGTCGACGAGCGCGAGGGGAAGTTCTTCGGCGCGGTGCTCAACCGGGCGGGGCGGATGCTCGCAGCGGGCCACGGGGGGCAGGTGCTGCTGTCAGCGGACGCGGCCGGACGTCTCGACGATGGCGGGGGCGTCGGGGTGCGGTCGTTGGGGCGGTTCCGGTTCAAGGGGCTCACGGGGGCGCAGGAGGTCTTCCAGCTCACGGGCGAGGGGTTGGCGGAGCGCTTCCCGCCGCTGCGGGTGGACCATGCGGCGGGCGACGGTGCGCCACGGTCCGGGACGGTGTGGGGCTACGAGCTCCGCGAGGAGGTCGGGGCGGGGCGTCTCGGGGTGGTCCACCGCGGTGTGCAGCCGTCCTCCGGCCGTGAGGTGGCGATCAGGGTGGTGCGCCCGGAGCTGGTCAACGATGCGTGGTTCGTGCGGCGGTTCGAGGCCGAGGCGCGGATCGTCGACCGGCTCGACCACGTGCACCTCGTGGGGCTGCGGGACTTCTGGCGTGACCCGGACGGCGCCTACCTGGTCTCGCCGTGGTTCGAAGGCGGGAGCCTCGACGGGCACCTCGGCCGCCCCTGGGACGTGCGATCCGCGGCGCGGTTGATCTCGCAGATCGGGTCGGCGCTGGTCTACCTGCACGAGCGCGGGCTGGTCCACGGCGGGGTGACCCCGTCCAACGTGCTGCTGGACGCCGACGGTGACGCGCACCTGTCGGACGTGTGGCTGCCGGCGAGGCTGCTCGCGGACCCGTCGGACGAGGGTGCGTCCGAGTCGGATGACGTGCGGGGTCTGGCGCTGCTCGTGGTGGCGCTGCTCACGGGGCGGTGGCCGGACGATGGCGCGCGTCCACCGGCGGTGAGCGAGGTGCGTCCGGAGGTCGAGGCCGAGGTCGATCGGGTGATCGCGCGGGCGGTCTCGCCCGTCACCGACGGGGAGGCCGTGACGGCGCGAGGGTTGCTGGAGGTCGTGCTCCCTGCGCTGGAGGCGGGCCTGGAGGTCGCCGGGTCGGTGCGCAACCCCTACAAGGGGCTGGCGGCGTTCGGCGAGGGGGACGCGGTCGACTTCTTCGGCCGCGAGGATCTGCTGACGACGTTGACGGCGGCCGTCGCCGAGGTGCCGCTGGTCGCGGTGGTGGGCCCGAGCGGGTCGGGGAAGTCGAGCGTGGTGCGCGCCGGGCTGCTGCCCGCGGTCCACCGGGGCGAGCTGGGTGGCGACTGGCTGGTGACCGACCTGTTGCCGGGGGCGCGCCCGTTCGAGGAGGTGGAGGCGGCGCTGCTGCGGGTCGCGGTCGAGCGTCCACCCGATCTGGCCGCGACCCTGCGGAGCGGGACCGACGGGCTGGCGCGCGCGGTGGAGGAGGTCCTCCCGGACGACGAGGGCCGGCTCCTCATCCTCATCGACCAGTTCGAGGAGCTGTTCTCGCTCGTCGACGACGAGACCGAGCGGCAGGCGTTCCTCGATGGGCTGGTAGCGCTCGCGCGGGAGGGTGGTGGCCGCACGCGGATCGTGCTGACGATGCGGGCGGACTTCTTCGACCGGCCGCTGGACTACCCCGAGTTCGGTGAGCTGCTGAAGGAGGGGCTCGTTCCGGTCACACCGCTGGGGGCGGAGGGGCTGGAGGCGGCGATCACCGGTCCCGCGCGCAACGTCGGTGTCGAGGTCGAGGCGGGGCTGGTCTCCGAGATCCTCGCCGACGTCGGCGAGGAGCCGGGCCGGCTGCCGCTGGTGCAGTTCGCGCTGACCGAGCTGTTCGAGCGCCGTGACGGCTCGATCCTGACCCTGGAGGCGTACCACGCGGCCGGTGGGGTGACGGGTGCGCTGGCGCGGCGCGCGGAGGCGGTCTACGAGGGCCTGTCCGACGATGAACGGGACAGCGCGCGGCAGATCCTGCTGCGGCTGGTCGCGTTGGGGGAGGGCACCGAGGACACCCGCCGGCGCGTGCCCCGCAGCCGGCTGGTGTCGCTGACCGGACGGGAGCACGCGGCCGCGGTCGTGCTCGAGCGGTTCGGTGAGCACCGGCTGCTCTCCTTCGACCGCGACATCACGACGCGTGAGCCCACGGTGGAGGTGGCTCACGAGGCGTTGCTTCGACACTGGCCGCGGCTGCGGACCTGGATCGATGAGGCCCGCGAGGATCTGCGCTCGCACCGACGGCTGCGCGCGGCGGTCACCGAGTGGCGCGAGGCCGGGGAGGACGAGGCCTACCTGCTCGCCCCCGCGAGGGTCGAGGCCGCCGACGCGTGGCTGGCCACGTCCCGGGTCGTGCTGTCCGACGACGAGAACCGCTACCTCGCGGCGAGCCGTGCGCGTCGGGACGCGCTCGACGCGGCCGAGGCCGAACGCGCCGC
>CAZADJ010000312.1:0-2779 GCA_964483845.1 uncultured Actinomycetota bacterium
CCGATGCGCTCGCTCACCGGCCGGACCCGGACGCGAACTCGATCGCGTGGCTGGTCTGGCACCTCACACGGATCCAGGACGACCACGTCTCGGAGATCGCCGGGCACGAGCAGACGTGGATCGCCGACGGCTGGGCGGCACGCTTCGACCTGCCGTTCGACCCGGCCGACACCGGCTACGGCCACAGCTCCGATCAGGTCGGGGCGGTGCGGCCCGACGGGCCGGAGCCGCTCGTCGGCTACCACCAGGCGGTCGCCGAGCGCACCGCCGCGTACCTGGAGACGGTCGACGCCGACGAGCTCGACCGCATCATCGACCGCGGCTGGGACCCGCCGGTCACCGTCGGCGTGCGGCTGGTCAGCGTGATCAACGACGGGACCCAGCACCTCGGCCAGGCGGCCTACGTCCGCGGCCTGCTCGGGTCCCCCGGCTCGGGCCACGGCTGACGTTCGAGCAGGTCCGCGATCGCGACGTCCCCCTCCTCGAGCAGCCCCTCGGCAGCGTCGAGGATGCGGTAGCGGTGGCGCTGCGTCTGGATCGGCTGTGATTCGAGGTAGACGACACGCACGTCGCCCGGGTCGAAGTCGCACTCCGCCTGTAGGGCGGCGAGCAGCTGGTCGTGGTGCAGGTGGCCGTCGCCGAAGTTCCAGCCGAGGACGACCCCGGCGACCGTCTCCCCGTCCCACACGTGGTAGTCGTCGAGCTCGTCGACGGCGCGCGGCAGGAGATCGTTCAACGCGCGGCCGTGCAGGTGCATCGCCCGGAAGGCCTGCACCCGACCCACGACCGCGTCGACCAGGACGTCGTCGTAGAAGCGCTCCAGCTGCCGCGGCACGATCGCGGCGCTCTTCGTGAGGCGCTCGTCGAAGCGGTCCTCGACGCCCTTGCGGACCAGCCAGATGCTCGCGGCCCAGTTGCCGGCGTAGTAGCGCATCGACGGGAGGAAGGAGACGAGGTCGGGCCGGAGGTTGCCGAGCACCGGGCCGACCAGCAGCCCCAGAGCGAGCAGCACCACGAGCAGCGGCGAGGTGATGGACAGCACGCTGACGTCGGCGTGCGCGCCGAAGAGGAACACCGCCGCGTAGATGGTGAAGACGTTCCACTCGAGCGGCACCCCCATCGGGATGCTGAACAGGATGAAGAGGTGGAAGCAGATCATCACCGTCAGGGCGACCGCGGTCGGCCACCCGCCGGAGCTCACCACGAGGACGAGCGGGAAGAGGTACTCGATCGCCGTACCGCCGTGGGCGAGCGCCCTGGCGGCCCCGGAGGGGCGCAGGTCGTCGGGGTAGTGCCGGTACATCGCCCGGCGGACGCGCCGGGAGAGCAGGAACGGGCTGTTGCTGACCATGACGGTGACCACGTTCGGGAAGTGACGGTTCAGCTTCGAGGTCGCCGCCCCCCACCAGATCGCGACCTGGACCGCCTTGGACCCGGCGATGAGATCGTCGGGGAAGAGGAAGACGATGAGGAGGACCCAGTACACCTCGGCGCGGGCGGCGAGGAAGATCGTCTTGTCGCGCAGCCCGATGAGCGGCAGCAGCACGACGACCGGGAGCAGCTCGGCCGGGGCGAGCTCGCCCCCGACGAGCGCGCGGAAGCCGACGATCAGGAGCGCTGCGTACGCGGCGACGTCGACGACCGTGCGGCGGTGACCGCCGGTGAGGGGGAGCCGACCCGAGAACGCGGGGAGGCGGGTCGTCCCCGGCCGCAGCCAGTACAGGAAGCCCCCGAACGGCGGGACGTAGCGGCCGGTCAGCGGTCCGCTGGCGCAGCCGAGGCCGAGCACCTCGAACAGCAGCGTCCAGAGCACGAGCCGCTGGAAGGCGATCGGCTCCGCCCACCACGTCGCGATATCGGTGATGCCGCCGAAGCCGGGCGTGAGCGAGACGAACAGGCCCCAGCCCCACAGCCAGAGCGCGATCTTGACCACGTAGAAGGCGTGGATCGCCGGCGGGGTCCCGAAGCCGTCGACCGCCCACGCCCGGCACATCATGCGCACGCGCTCCGGGTAGGGGCGCCGGCGCCACCCGTCCAGGTCGAAGTCCGGGAGTTTCGGGTCCAGCAACCTCATCGCGCGAACCCTACGTGGCCGCGACGGCGCACACGAGGAGTGGGGTGGGCGGCGGCCCGGGTCGACGGACCCGCGCTACCGGTCCGCGCGGTAGACGAGTCCGCGGCCGTCGCGGGAGGTGACCGACAGCCGGTCGCCGTCGATCTCCACCCGGAAGCCGTCGCCGAGGACGGCGACCACGTGATCGTCCTGTGCCTGCAGGTCCTCCGGGCACTCGAGGTCGGCCGACAGCTCGGTGATGACGACCTCGTCACCCTCGATCGTGTAGGCGCCGTCCAGCTCCCGGCAACCGGTCGACGCGCGGAGGCTGCCGTCGTCGGCGAGGAGCAGCGTGGCGCGCTCGCCCATCGTCGAGGAGATCCCGGCGGAGGGGCCGTCGCCGTCCACGAGCCCGTCGAGCACCCACTCGGTGCCGACGAGCTCCGCGGTCGGGACCGGCTCCACCTCCCGGTAGCGCAGCTCGACGTCCGGTCCGGTGAGGACGAGCTCGTCGTCGCGGTCGGCGTGGTCGACGCGGCGCAGCGCGTCGAGGTACGCGGTCTCGGCCTCCATGACCGGCGGCGGCTGGCAGGCCATCTCGGTCATCGAGATCATCCCGATGGAGACGTCGCCCCCGTCCACCTCGATCTCGCCGCCGTAGCTGTTGCACGCCGAGGTGCCGCCGAACTCGTCGCCGTCGACGCTGAGCGTGATGCGACGGTCCCC
>CAZADJ010000313.1:0-2772 GCA_964483845.1 uncultured Actinomycetota bacterium
GGAGTCCATCGAGGGCAAGCGAGGCGAGCCGCGCAACAAGCCGCCGTTCCCGACCGACGTGGGCCTGTTCGGCGAGCCGACGCTGGTGAACAACGTCGAGACCCTGCTGAACGTGCTCGACATCGTCGTCGAGGGCGGCCCGGCGTTCGCCGCGACCGGGACGTCTGAGTCCAGCGGACCGAAGCTGTTCGCCGTCTCGGGTGGAGTGGTCCGCCCGGGGGTCTACGAGGTCGAGTTCGGGGCGACGCTGGGCGAGCTGATCGAGCTGGCCGGCGGCGTCACCGAGGGCGCGCTGCAGGCGGTGCTGCTCGGCGGGGCCGCGGGCACCTTCGTCACCGCGGAAGAGCTCGACCTGCCGCTCACCTTCGAGGACACCCGGGGGCACGGCCTCTCCCTCGGGTCCGGCGCGGTGATCGTCTTCGACGACGCCGTGGACCTCACCGGCACCCTCGGGCGGATCGCGGCCTTCTTCCGCGACGAGTCGTGCGGCCAGTGCGTGCCGTGCAGGGTCGGGACCGTGCGGGTCGAGGAGGCGCTCGTCCGCCACGTCGCCGGGAGCGACGGGGAGCCCGCCCTGATCGACGAGATCGACCGCGCGATGAAGGACGCCTCGATCTGCGGGCTCGGGCACACCGCCGGCTCCGCCATCAGATCGGCGCTGGACCGCGGCCTCGTCGGAGGGAGACAACCATGACGGACCGGACCGTCCGGATCACCCTCGACGACCGCGAGGTCGAGGTCCCCGAGGGATCGACGCTCCTCGACGCGTGCCGGGCGGAGGGCACCGAGACGCCGACGCTGTGCTACCTCGACTCCTTCGAGCCGGTGAACGTCTGCCGCGTGTGTGTCGTCGAGGTCGAGGGATCCCGGATGCTGGTGCCGTCCTGCTCACGACCGGCCGAGGACGGGATGGTGGTCCGGACCGACTCCGAGCGCGTCCGCCACAGCCGCCGCATGGTGCTGGAGTTCCTCGCCTCCTCCGTCGATCTCTCGCTCACCGACGAGGTCGACGGGTGGATGGAGCGCTACGGGGCCGACCCGGGCCGCTACGGCGAGCCGATCGAACACGGGGCCGGGGAGCGCGACGCCCGCCACGCGGGCCACCACGAACCACCGGCGGCCGACGCCGGCGCCGACACCGTCCTCCAGCCGACGAAGATCGACAACGATCTCTACGTACGCGACTACGCGAAGTGCATCCTCTGTTACAAGTGCGTTCAGGCCTGCGGTGACCAGGCCCAGAACACCTTCGCGCTCGGGGTCGCCGGGCGCGGGTTCGACGCGCGCATCTCGACCGAGTTCGACACCGAGCTCACCGACTCGGCGTGCGTGTTCTGCGGCAACTGCATCGCGGTCTGTCCGACCGGCGCGCTGATGTTCCGCTCCGAGCACGAACTGCGGCAGGCCGACCTCTGGGACGAGGACGAGCAGGAGGTCACCCGGACGGTCTGCTCGTACTGCGGCGTCGGCTGCAACCTCGATCTCCACGTCCAGGACGAGCGCATCGTGAAGGTGACCTCACCGTTCGACCACGACGTCACCGAGGGCCACCTGTGCATCAAGGGGCGCTTCGGCTACGAGTACGTCCAGCAGCTCGGGGACCTGGCGTCGACGCCGATCGACGAGGTCCTCGCCGAGGCCCGGGAGGGCCGCCGACCGAGCGGCCGTCGGGACGGTCGCGACGGCGGGCGGCCGCGGTCGGGGAAAGAAGCGGACGAGTGAGGCGCCCGATCGGTACGGCAGCATCCCGGGCGCGCCTCCGGGGACCCGTCGGACCGACGGTCCGGACCCTCAGTCCCCCGGCGTGACACGCTCCCCACCGGTGTAGACGTTGAAGCGCTCGCCGCGCAGGAACGCGACCAGCGTCATGTCCGCGGTCCGGGCGACGTCGACCGCCAGGCTGCTCGGCGCCGAGATGGCGCACAGGACCGGGGCGCCGGCGACCGCGGCCTTCTGGACCAGCTCGTAGCTCGCCCGCCCGCTCACGAGCACCACCCCGTCGGCGAGCGGCAGACGGTCGTCGAGCAGCGCCCAGCCGACGAGCTTGTCGAGCGCGTTGTGCCGCCCGACGTCCTCGCGGGCCGCGACCAGCTCACCGTCGGCGGTGAACAGCGCCGCGGCGTGGAGCCCGCCGGTCCGGTCGAAGATCTCCTGCGAGGCACGCAGCGTGTCCGGCAACGTGGCCAGCACCCCGGACGACAGGACGAGGTCGCGGCGGCTCCCGGACGGCTCGGGCAGCTGGATGGCCTCGAGGCAGGACCGACCACAGACCCCGCAGGCGCTCGTGGTCGTGAAGTGGCGCTCCAGCCCGTGCAGGTCCGGCAGGGTGGGGCGGTCGAGGTCGACCGTGACGACGTTGTAGCGCTGCTCCTCGTCGAGGTCCTCGTCGACGCAGTAACGGATCGTGCGGAGCTCGCCCTTCCCGGCGATCACGCCCTCGCCGTGGAGGAAGCCCGCAGCGAGTTCGAAGTCATCGCCCGGGGTGCGCATGGTGATGGCGAGGCGGGTCGTCACCCCACCGGCCGCGAGGCGGATCTCGAGCGGCTCCTCGGTCGCGAGCGTGTCCGCACGCTCGCGCACGGCGCCGTCCTCGTACGCGGTCATGCGCGTGCGGACCCGGGGCCCCGGGCGGGTGCGCAGGGGGCTCTCGCTCACGTCGCAGCCTGACTCACGCCCCTAGCCTACGTCCGACACACGGATCCCTCACCCGGGGAGGACCCCGCTGGAGCCGCGGTCGGACCGGGCGCTGACCGGGCTCGTGCTCGCCGGCGG
>CAZADJ010000314.1:0-2772 GCA_964483845.1 uncultured Actinomycetota bacterium
GTCGCCATCGGGTCGGCCAGCGGGTCCGCGGCGAGCCGACCGGCGAGGTGGTCGACCAGCCGGTCGGCGCGGTTGCTGCGGTGGACGTTCAGCACACGGTCCCCATCCGGATCGCCGGTCACTCGGTGTCGTCGCGCTCCCGGTTCGGGCGTACCGGGAGCCACGATCGTTCTACCAGCAAGGTGCGACAACCCCGGCGGGTCGGCGGTCAGCGGCCGGACGCAGGAGCCGTCGAGGGACCGGTCGCGAGGCGGGTGAGTTCGCGGTTCAGCACCTCGGTCGGTGCCAGCGCAGCTGAGCGCTCAACGATGGCGCGACGCTCGTCGGCATCGAGCTGGTCTCTGACGAGGTCGCGGTAGTGGCGGTAGACGGCGAACGAGCCGGGCGAGCGCACCTGCCCGCCGGTGACCGCGAGCAGCTCCGAGGCGTGGCGGACGTCACCCCGGTGGAACGCGAGTGCGGCGCAGCCGACGATCACGTCGCGATCCAGGAGCCGGACCGGGTACGCCTCGACGGCGCGGGCAGCCTCCAGCAGCCCAGCGACCGCCTGCCGGGTGGCCGCGCGGTCGTCGGCGATCCTCCTGGCGGCGGTGAGGGAGCGGACGAGCGGGATGCGGTAGGCGAAGCCAGCGTTCTGAGACATATCGACGTGCGGATCCGGCAGGCCGGCTTCGGGATCGTCGTGACCGAGGATGTGACGGACCAACAACACGTCCGTCATCGAGAGGAGGTCGCCGGCGCGCGCGACGGGCACGAGCTCCTCGATCGCCTCCTCGAAACGATCGCGCATGATCAGTGCCAGGCCGGGCTGGCTGCGGAGGCGCAGCCTGAGGTTGACCGCGCCGTCCGGCAGCTCCTCGAGGGCGTCCGCGACGACCTCCGGCACGCGTTCCGGATCGAAGACCGTGCACGCGTTCGCCAGGAGGAACGCCGCGGCACCCCGGGTCGCACGATCGACCGTGGTGTCCACGGCGATCTCGCCCCAGCGGAGCTGGGCGGAGAAGTCACCGGCCAGGCTCGCGTTCGCGGCGGTGGCCGTTGCGTAGAACGCCCGCTCGGCGACCTCCTGCAACGCGTCGTGCACATCGTCACGACCGAAGTAGAGGCCGGTGACATCCACGAAGGCGGCCGGAGTGAGGAGGAGCGCGAAGCGGCTCGCGAGGCGACCGAGCGACGCGAGCTCACCACGTTCCCGGAACCGGTCCAGTGCGGCCGTGATGTTGTCGAGGTCGCTCACGTCGTCCACCGGCTCGCCCCACACGTCGAGGTCGCGGATCACGGGAGGGTGTCGCATGGCCGTCCGGAGGAAGTGCTGCGCGTGAGCCTGCCTGCGTGCGCCCTCTTCGCCAGCCTCGACCAGTTGCTCCCGCGCGTACAGTCGGATGGTCTCCAGCAGGTGGTAGCGGGTGGTGCCGTCGGGCTGCCCGCGCACGGTGACGAGCGACTTGTCGACCAGGGAGCCGAGACCCTCGAGGACCTCCAGCTCGTCCCCGCCCGCGACCGCTGCGAGGTCCTCGAGGTCGAACCCACCGACGAACACCGCGGTCGTGCGCAGCAGATCCTGCTCGGATGGGTCGAGCTGCTCGTAGCTCCAGTCCACGGCCGCCCGCAGCGTCTTCTGGTGGCGCCCACGGTCACGGGCACCGGTGAGCAGCCGGAAGCGCTCGTCGAGATGAGCGGCGATCTCCGCCAGTCCGAGGTGTGCCACCCGGGCGGCCGCCAGCTCCAGCGCGAGCGGCAGGCGGTCCAGCCGGCGGCAGATCTCCTCGATCAGCTCTTCATCGGCCCGGTCGATCGTGAGGCCCCGCCGGGCGGCCGTCGCCCGCTCGACGAACAGACGCCTGGCCAGGGCCAACGGCAGCGACGACACCGGGTGGACCCGCTCGCCGCTCAGCGCCAGCGCCTCCCGGCTCGTCGCCAGCACGTCCACGCGCGGACAGTCGGAGGTGAGCCGGTCCACGAGACCGCCCGCCGGCTCCAGCAGGTGCTCGCAGTTGTCCATCACCAGGAGCACACGACGCTCCCGCCAGGCCCGCACCAGCTTGTCGACCTGCCCGGCCGGTGCCTCGTCCACCGGCAGCCCGGCGGCGCCCGCCACCTCGCCGGGGACGGCATCCGCGTCGTCCAGCGGGCTCAGGTCGACGAAGACCACGCGGTCGTAGTCGTCGACGACGGACGCCGCGGCCTCGGTCGCGAGCCGTGTCTTGCCCACGCCCCCGGGCCCGGTCAGCGTCACGATCCGTGCAGCCCCCAGCTCCTCGACGATCCGGTCGACCTCCTCCTCCCGACCGAGGAACGAGGTGCGGAACGCCGGCAGGTTGTGCCGCGGCCCCCCCGCGGTCCGCAGCGACGGGTAGGCACCCCGATCGCCGTCGACGACCACCTGGCGGACACCGACCGCCGTCGGGACCCCCCGCAGGTGGTGGCGACCGAGGTCGTCGAGCTCCCAGGACCCGTCCAGCAGCTCGGCCGACGCCGCTGACACGACCACCTGCCCGCCGTGGGCCGCATCACAGATCCGCGCCGCCCGGTTGACCGTCGGACCGAAGTAGTCGCCGTCACGCTCCTCGGCGACGCCCGTGTGGACCCCCATCCGGCACGCCAACGACACCGACTCCGGCCAGGCCTCCGCGCGCATCGCGCGCTGGCCGTCCACCGCCGCCGCGACCGCGTCATCAGCGACCGGGAAGGCCGCGGCCACGCCGTCCCCGCGCTGCCCGAACAGGTAGCCACCGTGGTCCTCGATCGTCGCCCGCAGCAGCTCCTCGTGGC
>CAZADJ010000315.1:0-2771 GCA_964483845.1 uncultured Actinomycetota bacterium
GGAGGCGGGGACACCGGACGAGGCCGGCAGGCGGGCGGGGACGGTGCTGCAGGAGGTCGTGGAGCGTCTGGGTCGCCTCGCCGCCGGTGTGGACGACGACCGCCTCGAGGAGACCGTCGCCCGGCTCCTCCGCGGCGGTGGTCTGACGGTCGCGACCGGGGAGTCGTGCACGGGTGGGCTCGTCGCGTCACGGCTGTCGTCCGTCACGGGGGCGACCGACTACCTGCGCGGCGGACTGGTCGCCTACGCCACCGACGTGAAGTCCGGTGTGCTCGGGGTGGACGAGGCGACCCTGGCGGGGCACGGGCCGTGTTCCTCCGAGACCGCCGAGGAGATGGCGGCCCGTGCGCGGGAGGTGTTCGCCGCGGACCTGGGTATCGGCGTGGTCTGCGTCGCGGGGCCGTCGGAGCAGGACGGGAAGGACGTCGGGACGACCATCTGGGCCCTCGCGACCGGGGACGGGACGCGCTCGTGGAGCCGCCTGATCCCCGGGGATCGGCCGACCGTGACGAGCCGGGCCGCGACGGCGGCGCTGGAGGCGCTGCGTCGGCACCTGCTCGCGGAGCTCCCCGACGTCAGCGATCGCGGGGCGAGCCCGTGAGGCTGTTCGTGGCGCTCGAGGTCCCCGACGAGATCCGCCGTCCGCTGGACACGGCGCTCGGCGGGCTCCGTGAGCAGCACGACGGGTTGCGGTGGACCCCCGCGGAGCAGTGGCACCTCACGCTCGCGTTCATCGGTCACGTCGACGTCGACGTGGCCGAGGTCGTCGCGGGGCTGGCACCGGCGGCGGACTCGGCCCCCGAACGCATCGACCTCAGGCTCGCGGGCGCCGGCCGTTTCGGCGACCGCGTCCTGTGGATCGGCGTCGACGACGACCCGGCGGACGCGGTGTCCGAGCTCGGCGCGGCGACGCAGCGCTCGCTCGCGGCCGCGGACCTCCCCGTCGACGAGCGGCCCGTGCGCCCACACATCACCCTGGCGCGCGGACGCCGACGTCGCCCCTCCCGGATCCGTTCGGAGCTCGTCGAGGCGGTGCCGACGGTGGCCGGTGCGTGGAGCGTCGACGAGCTGGCCCTGGTCGAGTCCGTCCAGCGGGGTCGGGGGCGACCCAACCGCTACGACGTGCGTGCGCGGATCGGGTTCGGCGGCTGACCGCTCCGCCGCCGGACCGAGCGTCGCGGCCGTGCGTCCCCGGGATCGGGCCGGACGGGCCGGCCGCGATGCAACCCGTGGGGGCGGAGCGACGTCGCACCTGGTGGGACCGATCCGACGGAGATCGGGCCCGCGGAGGTGCGACATGCGGACACGGATCACGATCCTGCTCGTCCTCGCGGCCCTGGTGGCTGCGGGCTGCGCGGTCGACGACGCGGTCACCGAGGCGCCGGTGGGCGACGGCGCGGACGGGTCGGCCCCGGTCGCCGACGGCGACGTCGCGGACCGGGCCGAGGAGCGTCCGGAGGGTGACCACGCGCGGGCGGCAGACCTCGACGGGATCGCTGCGGCCGCGACCCGCCGGATCATCCGCGACGCCACCGTCGAGCTCGTCGTCGAGGACCCCGACGAGACGGTCGACGAGATCGGGGTCCTCGCGCGCAGCGTCGGGGGGTTCGTCTCCGACGCGGACCTGCGCCGCCCCACCGACGAGCCGCTGCGTGGGACCGTCACGCTGCGCGTGCCGGCCACCGAGCTGGATCGGGTCGTCGACGACCTGCGGGACCTCGCGCTCGTCGACGAGTCGGTGTCGATCAGCGCGCGCGACGTGACCGGCGAGTACCAGGATCTCGAGGCACGTCTGCGCAACCTGCGCGCGTACGAGGCGGAGCTGCTGGAGCTGCTCGCGACGATCCGGGAGCGCGGCGACGCGTCCCCCGACAGCCTCCTGAACGTGTTCGAGCGGGTGCGCCAGGCGCGGGAGGAGATCGAACAGCTGGAGGGGCGGCTCGACGCGCTCGACGATCTGGTCAGCCTGTCCACCGTGCGCGTGCACCTGCGTGCGCCGGCCGAGGCGACGGTGCTCGGCGATCCGACCGACGTGTGGAAGCCGTCGGACGTGCTGGTGGCCGCGGGCCGGAGCCTCGTCGCCGTCCTCCAGGGGGTGGGGACCGCCGCGATATGGCTCGGGGTGTTCGTCGTCCCACTCCTCCTGATCGTCGGCGTGCCGCTGGTCGGACTGCCGCTCGTCGCGGTGCGGCGCCTGCGCGCGCGGCAGGGCGCTGCGGATGCGTGAGGGGACGGTTGACCGGCGGCGCCGTACCTTGTGGGGCGACCTCCGGACGGGAGCGATCCGCGCCCATGAGCCGTCTCGTCGGCCCGATCGTCGTCGTGCTGCTGCTCCTGCTGCTCGTGGGCGGCTGCGCGCTGATCGACGAGATCGAGACGCGTGACGGCGCCGTGGAGATCCCCGGGATCGTCCTGGCCGAACCCCAGGAGTGGCCCGAGCACCTGCGTGGCGAGTGGCGCGCCGGCTCCGGCGGGCTCACCGTGGCCACGGACGAGGTCGAGCTGGAGCGCCTGTGGGACTCCCTCGGTGAGGAGGACCCACCGACACGGTTCCTCGACACGTCCGTGATCGTCGCGGCCGGGATCCTCGAGGGCGGGTTCTGCCCGCTGCGCGTGCTGGCGGTCGACGCCAGGCCCGACAACGATCTCGGGTTCCACCTCCACAACCCGCGGGTCGCCGCCGAGACGGACTGCGGCCGGGAGTTCATCCCTCGGACCTTCGTGGTCGCCGTCCCGACGTCCGCGCTGGAGGACGACGAGCTCCGGGTCAC
>CAZADJ010000316.1:0-2741 GCA_964483845.1 uncultured Actinomycetota bacterium
ACGACTCCGAGCTCGTCACGCAGCTGACCAACCGCATCATGCGCGACGGCAAGCGCTCGCTGGCCGAACGCACCGTGTACGACGCGCTGGCGATCATCGGTAACCGCACCCAGGGCGGCGACCCGCTCTCGGTGGTGCAGCGCGCCGTGGAGAACGTCAAGCCGTCGCTCGAGGTGAAGTCGCGCCGGGTCGGTGGTGCCACCTACCAGGTGCCGATCGAGGTCCGGCCGCGACGGGGGATCACCCTGGCGCTGCGCTGGATCCACGAGTACGCGTCCATGCGGCGCGAGAAGACGATGGCCGAGCGCCTCGCCGGCGAGCTGCTCGACGCCTCCAACGGCATCGGCGCTGCCGTGAAGCGTCGTGAGGACACGCACAAGATGGCCGAGGCCAACCGCGCCTTCGCGCACTACCGCTGGTAGCGCCGGGGCCGATCCGGCGGGCGAGACCCGCGCCGGGCACGAGACCGACGACCGTGAGCAGATCAGGGACTGAGAGACCATGACGGCTATCCGCGAGTACCCGCTGGCCAGGACCCGCAACATCGGGATCATGGCCCACATCGACGCGGGTAAGACGACCACGACCGAGCGGATCCTGTTCTACACCGGTCGCACCTACAAGATGGGCGAGGTCCACGACGGCGCCGCCGTGATGGACTGGATGGTGCAGGAGCAGGAACGCGGCATCACGATCACCTCGGCCGCGACCACCTGCAACTGGCGTGATCACTGGATCAACATCATCGACACGCCCGGCCACGTGGACTTCACCGTCGAGGTGGAGCGCTCCCTGCGGGTGCTCGACGGGGCCGTCGCGCTCTTCGACGGCGTCGCGGGCGTCGAGCCGCAGTCCGAGACCGTGTGGCGCCAGGCCGACAAGTACCACGTCCCGCGCATCTGCTTCGTGAACAAGCTCGACCGTGTCGGCGCGTCCTTCGAGAAGTCGCTCCAGTCCATCCAGGAGCGGCTCACCGACACCGCCGTCGCGGTCCAGCTCCCCGTCGGTCTCGAGGACGACCACGAGGGGATGATCGACCTGATCGGGATGAAAGCGCTCGTCTGGCAGAGCGACGACCTGGGTGCCTCGTGGGAGATCCTGGAGCTCACGGACGACCAGCGTGCCGAGGCCGAGCCGTGGCGCGACACGCTCGTGGAGCGCGTCGCCGAGACCCGCGACGACCTCACCGAGGCGTACCTCACCGACGGTGACCTCAGCGAGGAGCAGCTCCGCGACGGCCTGCGCGACGCGACCATCTCCAACCAACTGGTCCCGGTGCTCGGCGGCTCCGCGTTCAAGAACAAGGGCGTCCAGCCGCTGCTCGACGCGGTGGTCGACTTCCTGCCGTCCCCGGTCGAGGTGCCCCCGGTCAAGGGCCGCCACCCCAAGACCGGCGAGGAGATGACGCGCGAGGCCGACGACGCGGCGCCGTTCTCCGCCCTCGCCTTCAAGGTGATGACCGATCCCTACGTCGGGACGCTGACCTTCGTCCGCGTGTACTCGGGGACGCTCGAGGCCGGCTCCCACGTGATGAACGTGACCAAGGACAGCAAGGAGCGCGTCGGGCGGATCCTCCAGATGCACGCGAACTCGCGTGAGGAGAAGGACGCGGCCCACACCGGCGACATCCTCGCGCTCGTCGGGCTGAAGGGGGCCTCGACCGGTGACACCGTCGCCGACGGCGACCACCCGATCCTGCTCGAGTCGATGGAGTTCCCCGAGCCGGTGATCCACATCGCCATCGAGCCGAAGACCAAGGCGGACCAGGACAAGCTCTCCACGGCGCTGCAGAAGCTCGCCGAGGAGGACCCGACCTTCCGCGTGCGCACCGACGAGGAGACCGGCCAGACCATCATCGGTGGGATGGGTGAGCTCCACCTCGAGGTGATCGTCGACCGCCTGCTGCGCGAGTTCAAGGTCGCGGCGAACGTCGGCCGCCCGCAGGTCGCCTACCGCGAGACCATCAAGCGGAACATCGAGGACGTCGAGATCCGCTACGTGCGCCAGACCGGTGGGCGGGGCCAGTACGGCCACGTCATCATCGACCTCGAGCGTCGCGAGCCCGGCGAGGGCTACGAGTTCGAGTCGAAGGTCGTCGGGGGCAACATCCCGAAGGAGTTCATCCCGTCGGTCGACCAGGGCATCAAGGAGGCGTTCGAGGGCGGCGTGCTCGCCGGCTACCCGATCGTCGACGTGAAGGCGACCCTGACCGACGGCAGCTACCACGACGTGGACTCCTCGGAGATGGCCTTCAAGATCGCCGGGTCGATGGCGGCGAAGGAAGGCGCGAAGAAGGCCGGCATCCAGCTGCTCGAGCCGGTGATGGCCGTCGAGGTCGTCACCCCCGAGGAGTACATGGGTGACGTGATGGGCGATCTGAACGGCCGACGCGGCCACATCGAGTCGATGGAGCCCCGTGGCCAGGCGCAGGTCATCGAGGCGCGGGTCCCGCTGTCGGAGATGTTCGGGTACGCCACCGACCTGCGCTCGATGACCCAGGGCCGGGCCACCTACACGATGCAGTTCGGGTCCTACGAGGGCGCGCCGCGCTCCATCCAGGAGGAGATCGTCGCGAAGATCCGCGGCGAGTGACCAGACCGGGGCGCGCCGGCGACGGCGTGCCCGGGCGAGACCAACCAGACCAGCGAGCCCAGCACCAGACCGGGACACACGAGGAGGCGCCAGGATGGCGAAGGAGAAGTTCGAGCGGACGAAGCCGCATCTGAACGTCGGGACGATCG
>CAZADJ010000317.1:0-2733 GCA_964483845.1 uncultured Actinomycetota bacterium
GGTCGTCACCCACGCGGGGTGGTGCGACCCTCAGGCCGTCAGTCCAGCGGCTGACACGGCGAGCTGAAGTCGAACTCCGCCGCGACCGAGCCCTCGTAGTGCCCCTCGAGGGTCGTCAGACCCATGAGGTCCTCGGGGTCGGGCACACCGATGGTGGTGCCACGAACGACCGTCTCGTTCGGGTCACCGCCGTAGGACTTGTCGGGCAGGGCGCCTTCGAAGTCGACGGTGATGTCACCGACCGAGTTGAACAGGAACTCGCGGGTCAGGTCGCCGTTCTCCACACCGTGCTCGAGGAGCGACTTCACCGGGTACGCGGCCATCCACCCGAAGGTGTAGCCGTCGTTGCCCGGACGCTCGCCCTCGCCGACGATCTCCTGCATGGCCTGGTGCGCCCCGGAGTCGCCGCCGAAGTTCTCGTGCGGCGCGACCACGTTCACCAGCCCGACGATCGCCTCGCCGGCCGGGGTGTCCAGCAGCGCGTCGGCGTAGCCCGGGTGGCTCGTGAGGAACCGGCCCGTGTAGCCCTGCGCGGCGGCGCCCCCGACGATCTCGGCGAGCTCCGTCGGCCCGACGGTCAGGAAGACCGCGTCGGGCTGGTTGTTCAGGATGGCCTCGACCGCCCCGGAGGTCTCACCGCCGGCCGCGGTCGGAACCTGCTGGTACTCCTCGATCAGCTCGATGCCGAGCTCCGGCGCGGCGTTCGACACGCCGGCGGTCGCATCGCCCCCGTAGTCACCGGGGAAGTGCACGGTCATGACCGACTCGATGCCGTACTCGGCCTGGGCCCACTCGAGCCCGTTCATCGCGTCGATGCAGTAGTTCGACCCAGCCTGGAGGATGTGCTGGAAGTCATCGAACTCCCAGCCGGACCACCAGGTGAGGACCGCGCCGACCATGTTGTCGGCCGCCATGGAGTCCGCGATCGCCAGCGTCGGCGGCGTCCCCAGCGTCTGTGTCAGGGCCGCGACGTCACCGGAGATGGCTGCGTAGCTGCGGGCGTGCTCCTCGGGGTTGTACTCGGTGTCCTCGATGTGATCACCGATGTGGACGTCGAACAGGCCGCCGATACCGCCATCCTCGTTCACGCGGTTCCAGAACGCCTCCTGCCCGGCGAGGATCTGCTCACCGAAGGTCGCGAACGGACCGACGGTCAGGTCCGACAGCGTGCCGAGGTAGATGCAGCCGTTGTCCTCGTTCACGGCATCGGGACACGGATCGTCGGTGACGCCGACGTCGAACTGGACGGCCGCGGGGTCGTCGGGCTCGTCAACGGTGGGATCGTCGTCGTCCGCGGGACAAGCGGCGACCCCCAGGGCGAGGACGGCGGCCAGTACCAACAGCCGTCGCCAGGTGTTCAGCTCCCGCATATCTGTCTCCTCCGGGATCGGGGATTCGGGGGACTCGAGGGGCCTCATGGGCGTGAGGTCCCTGTGGATACTACTCCGGTAGTACTCCGTTGTGGCAACAGGATGTCGCGCACCTCCGTGGTCGGGTCAGTAGGAGAAGGGCCAGGCTCGGAAGTAGTTGCGTGCTCGCAGCCACATGCCGTAGATGCCGCGAGGCTCGAAGACGACGAAGAGGATGATGAGGCCGCCGTAGAACATCTGCTCGATCTGGAGGATGTTGGGGTAGGGCCCGATCGCCCGCTCGGAGATGAACGGCACGTACTCGGGGATCGCCTGGGAGATCTCCGGCAGCAGGGTGATGAACGCCGCCCCCACGATGGAACCGGCGATGGTCGCGACCCCACCGACGAGGATCATCGCGATGTACAGGATCGACAGCAGCAGGTTGTAGCCCGACGGCTCGGTGAAGCCGACGATGGTCGCGGTCAGCGCCCCGGCGACCCCGGCGTAGAACGACGAGATCGCGAACGCCAGGGTCTTGCCGTAGGTGAGGTTCACCCCCATGATCTCGGCCGCGATGTCACGGTCGCGGATCGCGGTGAACGAGCGCCCGGTGTCGGAGCGGACGAGGTTCTTCGCGAGCAACCCCAGCACCAGCAGCGCGAAGAACGCGAGGAAGTACAGCCGCTGGTTGCGGTTCACCATCACGCCGAGGACCTCGCCGCTCACCCCGAAGTCGAAGCCGAACAGCGTCGCCTGGGGGCCGCGCCGACCGGTCCCCACCCCCCCGGTGAACGAGTCGGCCTCCCGGAAGACGTGCTCCCCGAGGAACACCAGCCCGAGCGTGAGGATGGCGAGGTACAGCCCACGGATCCGGGTGGCCAGCGGCGCGAAGATCGCCCCCAGGATCGCGGCGACCAGCCCCGCCGCCGGCAGCCAGATGAGGATGTTGTCCATCCCGAGGCCGACCAGCCGCCCGGACGGCTCCGAGGAGAGGACGATCCCGGTGTAGGCGCCGATGCCGAGGAAGAACGCGTGGCCGAGCGAGATCTGGCCCGCGTACCCGGTGATCAGGTTCATCCCGATCGCGCCGATCGCGGCGGCGAACACCAGGCCCCACAGCTGGAGCCACTGGTTGGAGATCTGGAACGGGACCAGCAGCGCGAGCACCACGAGCGCGAGGAACCACCAGCGCTTGGTCGCGGTGTTGAAGATCGACTGGTTGCGCCCGTAGTCGGTGTACAGGTCGGGGCGCCCGGGCAGCGCCCCGGTCCCGCCGATGCGGTGGAGCAGGCCCCGGCGGTCGCCGCCACGGCCACGACCGCCACCGCCCCCGCCGTGACGCTCCCTGGTCACGGCACCGCTGCCGCTACTCGAGCCGCTC
>CAZADJ010000318.1:0-2718 GCA_964483845.1 uncultured Actinomycetota bacterium
CCGGTTGGGGACAACCACGTGCGCACACCGCACAGCAGCGCGGTACCAGGCACCGCGGGGGAGGGGCGAGAGCAGGAGAACGGCGGCGCGACCGCAGCCCGACGACGCGTGACGGGAGCGCGCAGCGGCCCCGAGCCACGCCGCTGGCCCGGACCGTGGCCACCCGTGGGTGCCAGGTACCGTGGCTGGCCATGGATCGCCTCTTCGATGACGCGTCGGTCACGGCCGGCACGGACACACCGCGAGATCGCGGACCGCTGCCCTCGTCGGACGACGCGCCGCTGGCCGCCCGCATGCGGCCACGGTCGCTCGACGACTACGTGGGACAGCACGAGATCGTCGGCGAGGGCACGACCCTGCGGCGGCTCCTGGAGCACGATGAGCTCGGTTCGCTGCTGCTCTGGGGCCCACCCGGCAGCGGCAAGACCTCGCTCGCCGCGGTGATCGCCACGACCACCGACGCCGCGTGGGAGGAGCTGTCCGCGGTCTCGGCGGGGGTGAAGGACGTCCGTTCGGTGATCGAGCGCGGCCGCCAGCGCCTGGATGGTGCCGGGCGGCGGACCGTGCTGTTCCTCGACGAGATCCACCGCTTCAACAAGGCGCAGCAGGACGCGCTGCTGCCCGCGGTGGAGAACGGCTGGATCGTCCTCATCGGGGCGACCACGGAGAACCCGTTCTTCGAGCTGAACGCGCCGCTCATCTCGCGGTGCCGGCTGATCAGGCTCGAGCCGCTCACCGACGACGACATCGGCGCGATCCTGGACCGGGCGGTGGCCGACCCCGAGCGCGGCTACGGCGGGCGGGTGGAGTTGGACGAGGCGGCACGGACGCACCTGATCGCCGCGGCCGACGGCGATGCGCGCACCGCCCTGGTGACCTTGGAAGCCGCGGTCGACGCCGCCGGAGGCGCTGCGAGCGACGGTTCCGCCGGACCGCTCACGATCGTGGCCGAGGACGTCGCCGCCGCCCTGGCCGGCCCACGGCTCCGCTACGACAAGGCCGGTGACGCCCACTACGACGAGATCTCGGCGTTCATCAAGTCCATGCGCGGCAGCGACCCCGACGCGGCCGTCTACTGGCTGCTGCGGATGGTGGAGGCTGGGGAGGACCCGCGCTTCCTCGCGCGCCGCATGGTGATCTTCGCGAGCGAGGACGTCGGTCTGGCCGACCGCACGGCGCTGCCGACCGCGGTGGCCGCCTTCGAGGCGCTGGACCGGGTCGGGCTGCCGGAGGCGAAGTTCCACCTCACGCACGCGGCGATCGCGCTGGCCACGGCCCGCAAGTCCGACTCGGTGAAGCGCGCGCTCGGCGCCGGCGGCAGGGCGGTCGCCGAACACCCGAACGCTCCGGTGCCGGCGCACCTGCGCGATGCCCACTACCGCGCGGCGGAGCGGCTCGGGCACGGCGTGGGGTACCGCTACCCGCATGACTACCCTGGAGCGCACGTCGCGCAGCAGCACCTGCCCGACGCGCTCGACGGTCGCCGCCTGTACGAGCCGACCGACCACGGGGACGAGGCGGAGGTCGCCGAGCGGGTCGCGCGGTGGCGCGCGGCCCCGGAGCCCGACGGCGCTCCCGACGGTGACCCCGGCGGCGGACCCGACGGCGACGCCGATCGTGGTGCCGACGGGGCTCCGGACGGGGGCGCCGACAGCGATGCCGACACCGTGGGGGCGGGGGAGGACGAGACGTGACCGGAACGGATATCGCCTGGATCATCGCCGCGGGCTTCTGGGGCCTGCTCGTGGTCGTGCTGTGCGTGGTGCTCTTCAACGTGTTCCGCCTGATCTCCCAGGTCGGGGACCTCGTCGAGGGCGTCACCGACGAGACCGTGCCGCTGATCGCGGGCGTCGGGGAGACCGTCTCGGGCATCAACGTGCAGCTCGCGCGCGTCGACGACGTCCTCTCGGGCGTGCAACACATGACCGCCACGGCCGACTCGCTGGTCACGGTGGTGCACGCCACCGTGTCGAACCCGTTGATCAAGGTCGCGGCGTTCGCGGTCGGCACCGCCCGCGGGGCGAGCAAGATGAAGGGGTGACCGTCCCGGGGGCCGGCAGCGGGCCCGCCCACGCCGGCCACCGCACGTGGCCCACCCGTCGAACGAGCCCCGCCCCCGACCGACGACCCCGACCGACGACCCCACCGGAGGAGACCAACCGATGCGTCGCCTGCTCCTCATCATCTTCCTGACCCTGTTCGGTCTCGGTATCGGGCTGGCCGTCGGCGCGATCCTCATGCGCCGGGTGGACCGGGCCGCGTCCAAGGTCGCGCCGGAGAACCTCGCCGATCAGGCCGCCCGGTACGCGGCGACGCTCGGGGAGCGCTTCCGGGAGGCGGTCGCCGAGGGCTCACAGGCGGCGGCGGAGACCGAGGCCGAGCTGCGCGCCCGCTACGGCGTGCCCACCGTCGAGGAGGCGATGGCCGCGGCCGAGCGGCGGGGAAGGAGGTAGCCGTGGACTCCTTCACGATCCGTGAGACGTTCCTGCGCTTCTACGAGGAGCGCGAGCACCGCCGGTACCCGTCCGCGTCGCTGATCCCCAACGACCCGACGCTGCTGCTCACGAACGCGGGGATGGTGCCGTTCAAGCCGTACTTCCTCGGTGACGCCGCACCGCCCCACCCGCGGGCGACGAGCTTCCAGAAGGCGGCGCGCACGGTCGACATCGAGAACGTCGGGCGCACGACGCGCCACTTCACGCTGTTCGAGATGCTCGG
>CAZADJ010000319.1:0-2698 GCA_964483845.1 uncultured Actinomycetota bacterium
GGCTGATGGCCGGCCGGAGGCACGGGCCAGATCACGAACCGGAGGCCGGCTGATGACAACGCTCACCAAGCACACGCTCTCGGTGCTCGTCGAGAACAAGCCGGGGGTGCTCGCACGCATCGCCGGCCTGTTCAGCCGTCGCGGGTTCAACATCCACTCGCTCGCGGTCGGACCGACCGACGACCCGCGGATCTCGCGGATGACGATCGTCGTCGAGATCGAGCCCGACACGCTCGAGCAGGTCACCAAGCAGCTGAACAAGCTCGTGAACGTGCTCAAGATCGTCGAACTCGAACCGGGGACGTCGGTCGGCCGCGAGCTGCAGCTCGTCAAGGTCGAGGTCGACGCGGAGGATCGCGGGCAGGTCGTCCAGATCGCTGACGTGTTCCGGGGCGCGATCGTCGACGTCGACCACGACTCGGTCACGGTCCAGGGGTCGGGCTCGCCGGAGAAGCTCGACGCGATGCTCGAGATGCTCGAGCCCTTCGGGATCCTCGAGATGGTCCGCACCGGTCAGATCGCGCTCGCCCGCGGTGGCAGGTCGATCACCGACGGCAGCAAGCTGCGGCTGCGACGGGTGGTCTGAGGTGCGCGCACGTCGACGTCTCCGCGGCGGCGGTCGGTGAGCCCCCCGGTCCTCACGTTCGCCGCGGTCGGGTTCGTCCGTGACCGGCGTCCGATCCTCGAGCGTGTCGGCTGGACGGTCCGACGCGGCCAGCGCTGGGTCGTCCTCGGCCCGAACGGTGCAGGCAAGTCGACCCTGCTACGGCTCGCGAGCACCTACGAGCTCCCGACCCGGGGCAGGGTCGAGGTCCTCGGCCGCCGCGTCGGCGGTGCCGACCTGCGACAGGTCCGACCCGAGATCGGTCTCGTCGCCCCGGTGCTCGCCGACAGCATCGCCCCCGGCACGACCGCCCGCGACGCGGTCGTCACGGGGGTGGACGCAACGCTGCGTCGCTTCCGCCAGGAGTACACCCCCGACGAGTGGCGGCGCGTGGACGAGCTGCTCCGGCTGGTGGGCTGCGCCGACCTCGGCCACGTCCGTTTCGATCGGCTGTCCGACGGGGAGCGGCAACGGGTTCTGCTGGCCAGGGCGCTCGTGACCCGACCACGGCTGCTGCTACTCGACGAGCCCGCCGCGAACCTCGACCTCGGTGGCCGCGAGCTGCTCGTCCGCGCGTTGGGCGACGTGAGCTCCGAGCCGGACCTCGAGGCCATCTGCCTCGTCACCCACCACGTCGAGGAGATCCCGGACGCGTTCACCCACGCTCTGCTGCTCCGAGAGGGGCGTACCGTGGCATCGGGACCGATCGACGAGACGCTCACCGGCCCGGCGCTGAGCACCTGCTTCGGGCTCCCCGTCCGGGTGGAGCGCCGCGCCGGACGGTTCGTTGCGACCGCGGGCTCGGGCGCACCGAGCCCGTCGACCTGACCGGCCCGCCGCTCCGACCGCCGTCCCGACCGACGTCCCGCCCCGAGCGATCCTCGACCATCCATCCATCCATCCATCCATCCACCGTCGACAGGAGACCCCGATGGCCACGATGTACTACGACGACGATGCCGACCTGACCCGTCTCGACGGCCACACCGTGGCCGTGCTCGGGTACGGCTCGCAGGGTCACGCGCACGCGCGCAACCTCAAGGAGTCCGGCGTCGACGTGGTCGTCGGCCTGCGAGCGGACTCGTCCTCGCGACAGCGGGCCGAGGAGGCGGGGTTCCAGGTCGTCGAGCCCGCGGAGGCGGTGACGCGCGCCCAGCTCGTCGCGGTGCTCGTCCCCGACACGGCACAGGCTCGCCTGTACGAGCAGGCGATCGCGCCGAACCTCGACGACGGTGACGCGCTGCTGTTCGCCCACGGGTTCACGATCCACTTCGAGCAGATCACCCCGCCGGACGGGGTCGACGTGGTCATGGTCGCCCCGAAGGGTCCGGGGCACCTGGTGCGCCGCACCTACGTCGAGGGCAACGGCATCCCCGGGCTCGTTGCCGTCCAGCAGGACGCGACCGGCGCTGCTCACGACCGTGCCCTCGCGTACGCGAAGGGCATCGGCTGCACGAAGGCCGGGGTGATCGGGACCACCTTCGCCGAGGAGACCGAGACGGATCTGTTCGGCGAGCAGGCGGTGCTCTGCGGCGGCACGTCCAGCCTGGTCCAGAAGGGCTTCGAGGTCCTGGTCGAGGCCGGCTACCAGCCGGAGGTCGCCTACTTCGAGTGCCTCCACGAGCTGAAGCTGATCGTCGACCTGCTCTACGAGGGTGGGTTCGAGCGCATGCGCTACTCGATCTCCGACACGGCCGAGTACGGCGACTACGTCTCGGGCGAACGCGTCGTCGACGCGTCGACGAAGGAGCGCATGGAGGACCTCCTCGCCGAGGTCCGAGATGGGTCGTTCGCGCGACGTTGGATCGAGGAGAACGAGACGGGACGCGAGTGGTTCGACGCGGAACGCGAACGTCAGGCGGAGCATCCGATCGAGGAAGTGGGTAGGGAGCTCCGTGCGATGATGAGCTGGCTCCCGCAGCCGGAGGACTGATCGTGGGAGGGACCGCACAGCCGCGTGGTCGACACGGTCGTCGGAGCCGCGATGCCCGGCGGTGAGATCGTCGCGATCCACATCGCGCCCGAGGCGACGGCGTCGATGCGCGCGCTCGAGTCGGCGGCGGTCCTGGCCGGGCGCGGCATCGCCGGCGACCG
>CAZADJ010000320.1:0-2694 GCA_964483845.1 uncultured Actinomycetota bacterium
TGAGCGCAGCGACAGACGCGCCGTCGGGGACCCCGCAGCGTCCTCCCCCGTGGCGTGACGTCCGCGTGCTGCGGGCCGCGGCGCAGATCGCGTTCCTGGTCGCCGTCGGGTTCGCCGCCTGGTACCTCTTCACGAACCTCCTCATCAACCTGCGCAACGCCGGCATCCGGACCGACTTCGGCTTCCTCACCCAGCCGGCCGGCTTCGCCATCTCCGGCACGGACTTCGACTCCACCTCCTCGATCTGGCGCGCGATCCTCGTCGGGCTCCGCAACACCGTCGTCGTCTCCTCGTTCGGCATCCTGCTGGCGACGGTGCTCGGCACCCTCGTGGGCGTCGCCCGGCTATCCACGAACTGGCTCGTGCGCAAGAGCGCGGCGGCGTTCGTCGAGGCCCTACGCAACATCCCGCTGCTCGTCCTGCTGATCTTCCTGTACATCGCGGTCCTCCAGCAGCTCCCGCGGGTAGCCGAGGCGATCGAGGTGCCGGGGGTGGTCCTCTCGAACCGGGGTCTGTGGGTGACGTGGTTCGACATCGGCGAGACCGGCCTCCCCTACCTGGCGGTGGCGCTGGTGGGGCTGGGCCTGGCCATCGGCGTCGGGGTGTGGCGGACGCGGCGCTTCGACGCCACCGGCGAGCCGCACCACCGCGTCGCCTGGGGGCTGGCGATCCTCGTGCTCGTGCTGCTCGCGGGCTGGCTCGCCCTGGACCGACCGGTCGGGGTGACCGTCCCGGTGCTCGAGGAGCGCACGGTCGACGGCGGCTACCGGCTGACGGTCGAGCACGGGGCCCTGCTCATCGGGCTCGTGCTGTACACCGCCGCGTTCATCGCCGAGATCGTCCGCGGCAGCATCCTCGCCGTCCCGAGGGGCCAGACCGAAGCGGCGAACGCGGTCGGTCTCACCAGCTTCCAGCGGCTGCGGCACGTGATCCTGCCCCAGGCGCTGCGCACCGCGATCCCCCCGACCGGGAACGAGTTCCTCAACCTGACGAAGAACTCGTCGCTCGGCATCGTCATCGCCTTCCCCGAGCTCCTGCGGGTCACCCGGATCGCGATCGGCAACGGCTACCCGGCACCGCAGCTCATCGCGATCATGATGGGCATCTACCTCGGGGTGTCGCTGATCCTCTCGGGGATCACCAACGTCGCCAACCGCCGCTACGCGCTGCGGGGGACCTAGATGTCGGCCGCCGGTGTCAGCGCCCAGGAGTTCCGGCCACGGCCGGAGCCCGAGCCCCCGCCGGAGGGCGGCGCCGGCCCGGCCGAGTGGGTGCGCCGCAACCTCGTCAACACCTGGTACAACGCGCTGCTCACCGTCCTCCTCGGGCCCGCCATCGGGTGGGTCGTCTTCGCGGCGCTGCGCTTCGTCTTCGTCACCGGACGGTGGGAGATCGTCCAGGTGAACCTCGCCAACTTCATGGTCGGTGGGTTCCCGCGCGATCAGCTCTGGCGCCCCTGGGTCGCCGCGTTCATCCTCGCGGCGGTCGTCGGTCTGTTCGTCGGCTCCACAGCGCGCGCGACCGCCGACGCGGCGGCCGCCCGCGGGGACGAGGGCGACCGGTCGAGGCTCGAGGTGCTCCGTCGGATGACGCCGCTGCTCCTGCTCGTCGCCGTCGTCGCCGTGTTCGTCCGCACACCGACGCCGCTGGTCCTGCTGGCGGTAGCGGCGGCGGTGACCGTCGCCGCGTTCCTCGCCGGGCGCCGGGTCCCGCCGACCGCACGGCGCTGGATCACCCTCACGCTCATCGTCGGGCTGTTCGCCGCGTACCAGTCGGTCGCCGGCTTCGGCGGGGTGTCGCTGCGCAACTGGGGCGGTCTCATGCTGACGATGTTCTTCACCGTCGGCGGCATCACGCTCGCCTTCCCCCTCGGGGTGATGGTCGCGCTGGGACGACGGTCGTCCCTGCCGGCGGTGCGCGCCGTCTGCGTCGCGTACGTGGAGTTCTTCCGCGGCGTGCCCCTGATCGCGCTGCTGTTCATGGCGTGGCTGCTGCTCGGCTTCTTCTTCACGCCCGGCTTCCCGACGCCCAGCCTGATCATCCGTGTGCTCATCGCCTTCGTGCTGTTCACCGCGGCCTACGTCGCCGAGATCGTCCGCGGCGGGCTCCAGAGCGTCCCCCGGGGCCAGTACGAGGCCGCCATGGCCACCGGCCTGTCCCCGTGGAAGGTGACCCGGCTGATCATCCTCCCCCAGGCGCTGCGCAACGTGATCCCGGCGATGGTCGGGCAGTTCATCAGCCTGTTCAAGGACACCACCCTCGTGCTCATCGTCGGGTTCGCCGACCTGCTCCAGATCGCGCGGACGGTGACGACCCAGCCGCGGTTCCTGGGACAGGGCCTCCACGCGGAGACGCTGATGTTCGTATCCTTCATCTTCTGGGTCGGCTGCTACTGGATGTCCCGGGAGAGCCAGCGGCTCGAGCAGCGGCTCGGCGTCGGTGAACGGTGAGACGATGACACGACCGGGTGGGACGCGATGACCACGGCGCTGACCGAGCAGGCGACCGTCGTCGGTGGGACCGGCGAGGTCATGATCGAGATCGAGGGCCTCGAGAAGTGGTTCGGTGACTTCCAGGCTCTGAACGACATCGACCTCCGGGTCGGCCGGCAGGAGGTCGTGGTCGTCTGCGGCCCCTCCGGCTCGGGCAAGTCCACGCTGATCCGCTGCATCAACCGGCTCGAGAAGCACGAGC
>CAZADJ010000321.1:0-2693 GCA_964483845.1 uncultured Actinomycetota bacterium
CAGGCCGTGCGCCTCGAGCGTTCCGAGCTCGGCCCGGACGTCGAGCGGCTGGTCCACGACGGCGTCGAGGAGCTCGGCGGTGAACGTGCGGCCGAGGACGGCGGCCACCCGCAGTGTGCGCCGGGCGTCGTCGGGGAGGCGATCGATGCGCCCGAGCAGCAGTCCCTGGATGCTGTCGGGCACGTCGACGCCGGAGAGGTCGCCGCTGGCAACCCAGCGCTCGCCGCGGCGGACGATGAGACCGTCGTCGATCAGCGCGCGGATCACCTCCTCGACGAAGAAGGGGTTGCCGTCGGTGCGTTCCAGGATGAGCTGGCGCACATCGACGGGTAGCGACTCGATCTCGAGCAGGTTCGCGACGAGCGAGCGACTGTCATCGACGGAGAGGGGCTCGAGGCGCACCTCGGTCAGCGCGTCGCCGAGCTCCGAACGGGCGTGGCTGACGAAGCGCCAGCCCTCGGACTCGCGGTAGGGACGGGAGGTCCCGATCAGCAGGACCGGGCAGCGGTGGACGATCCGGGAGAGCTCCTCGAGCACGTCGATCGATGACGCGTCGGCCCAGTGGAGGTCCTCGCAGATCACAGCCAGCGGCGTCGATCGCGCCATCTCGCTGAGTACCTCGAGCAGCGCGTCGACGTGACGGCGCCGCACCGCGGTGGGGTCGAGCTCGGCGAGCCGCTCGGCCACCTCCGGTGGGGTCGGCAGCCCGAGCAGGTGGAGGAGGTGACCCGTCGTCTCCTCGGCGTCTTCGCCGAGGGTGGTGTGCACCAGTTCCTCGATCGCCTCCGCACTGACCTGACCGTCACCGCCCAGCATCGATGCCACCAGATCGGTGATGAGGTGGTGAGACAGCGAGTCGCCGTACGACAGGCAGCGACCCACGAGCCAGGGCAGATCGCCGTCGTGCTCCCGGAGCTCGGCGAGCAGCCGCGACTTGCCGATACCCGGTTCGCCGAGTACGAGCGCCGCGCGGCCGCGACCCGCCTGCACCATGTCGACCAGTCCCGCGAGTCGCTCGAACTCGCTGGTCCGCCCGACCATCGGGCTCTCGAGGCCGGGGATGCCGCGCGTCCGCGTGGCGCCCTCGTGGATGCTGGTCACCTCGTAGGCGGTGATCGGCTCGCTCTTGCCCTTCACGTCCAGGCCGCCGCGGTCGACCACCTCGAGGAGCTCGGCGACGTGCTCGTAGGTCGACGCGGTGATCAGCACCGTCCCGGGGCGGGCCTCCGACTCCATGCGGGCGGCGACGTTCATCGCGTCGCCGAGCGCGGTGTACTCCTCGTGGCCCTCGCCGCCGACCGGCCCGACGACGGCCAGGCCGGTGTTCACCCCGACGCGCATCTCGAGGTCGGTGCCGATCTCGCCGCGCAGCTCCTCCGAGAGCTCCTCGACCGCGGCGATCAGGTCGAGTCCGGCGCGGACCGCCCGCTCCGGATCGTCCTCGTGGGCGACCGGTGCGCCGAAGATGGCGACGACCCCGTCTCCGCTGAGCTGGGTGACCGTCCCGTCGTAGCGGGCGATCGCCCGCGAGCTGACCTCGTACAGGCGGTTCACCAGGACCGCCCAGTCCTCGGGGTCGAGCCCCTCGGCGAGGTTCGTCGAGCCGACCAGGTCCGCGAACAGCGCGGTCACCGGTTTGCGCTCGCCTTCGACCGGTGCCGCGCTACGGGCTGTGCCAGCGTCCGGAGCTGTCATCGCCGTGACCTCTCCACCGTGGAAGTGCTGGTGGACAGCGTACGCGAGCTCCACTCTTCCGCTTCACGGGAGCTCCGGAGAGCTCGCACCCGTGGCCCGCGTCGCTGCGGTGTCTAGCCTCCACGTGGAGACGAGGAGGTCCACGTGGACGAACGCGTCGGGTTCATCGGGCTCGGGATCATGGGGACCGGCATGGCGCGGAACCTGCTCGCGGCTGGTCATCCCCTGACCGTGTGGAACCGCACCACCGGACGGATGACGCCGCTCGTCGAGGCCGGCGCCACCGCCGCCGACTCGCCGGCGGACCTCGCGTCGCGCTGCGACATCGTCGTGGTCTGCGTCAGCGACACCCCCGACGTCGAGCAGGTCATCCTCGGCGACCACGGCGTGGTGCACGGTGCTGCTGACGGCAGCCTCGTCGTCGACTGCTCGACCATCAGTCCCCAGACGACGCGGCGCCTCGCCGAGGAGCTCGCCGACCGTGGCGTCGGGCTGGTCGACGCGCCGGTCAGTGGCGGCAGCGAGGGCGCCGAGCAGGGGACCCTCTCCGCGATGGTCGGCGGGAGCGACGCGAACGTCGCCCGCGCACGACCGGTGCTGGAGGCCTTCTCCGCGACCGTGACCCACGTCGGCGGGTCGGGCGCCGGGCAGGCGGCCAAGCTCGTGAACCAGATCCTCGTCGTCACCACGATGCTGGGGGTGAGCGAGGCGCTGGTCTTCGCCGCCGCTCAGGGCCTCGACCTCGACCGGACCCTGGAGGCGGTCACCGGCGGAGCGGCCGGCAGCTGGATGCTGGCCAACCGCGGGCCGCAGGTGATCGACGGGGACTGGCGGCCGGGGTTCACCATCGACCTGCAGCAGAAGGACCTGCGCCTCGTCCTGGAAGCGGCCGCCGACGTGGGAGTGCCGGCGATCGCGACCAGCCTCGTCCACCAGCTCTACGGCGTGCTGCAGTCCGACGGGCTCGGCGGGGAGGGCAACCACGCGCTCGTCAAGGC
>CAZADJ010000322.1:0-2691 GCA_964483845.1 uncultured Actinomycetota bacterium
TCGAGAAGTTCTTCCAGGGTGCGGACAGCACGTCCGGGGTCGGGCTCGGTCTGTTCATCTCCCGGGGCCTGGCCCGGGCGCACGGCGGCGATCTCACGGTCCGGGCGGCTGCCTACGCGGGCAGCGAGTTCGTGCTCGACCTCCCACGACACGGCTGAGCCGCATCCGGAGACCATCGTGCGACCATCGTGTCGGGACCGATCGGGCTCAGAGCACGAGGTCACGCTCGACGACCTCCCGGGCGACCTCGTGCAGCGAGCGGCGCTCGCTTCGCGCGTGGCTGCGGAGACGCTCGAACGCGTCAGCGACGTCCACGTCGTTCTTGGCGGCGATGATGCCCTTGGCCTGTTCGATCACCACGCGGCTGTCGAGGGCGCGCTGGAGCTGCTCGCTGAGCTCGCGGGTCTCGTGGAGCTGGCGGGCGTTGATGACGTAGCCGGCCGCCATGTCGGCCAGGAGCTGGGCGACGTGGAGCTCCTCGTCGGACCACGCGTGCGGATGGTCCCGGTAGATGTCCAGGGCGCCGATCGCGCGGTCACGGGCCGGCATCGGCAGCCCGGCGATCGCCCCGTAGCCCTGCTCGACGGCGAGGGGCGTGAAACCCTTCCAGCGGCCATCGGCGGCGAGATCGTCGCAGGTGACCGGTGCTAGCGAGTCGAACGCCTCGTGGCAGGGACCCTCGGCGATCTCCGCCTGGTGCTCCTCGACCCGCATCGTGCGCTCGTCGGTCGCCGTGACGAACGCGAGGCCGTCGTCGCCGGCGAGCGAGACCCCGGCTCCGTCGACGTCGAGCACCTCGACGACGTGGTCGGTGAGGCGGTAGAGGACGCGCCCGATGTCGTACGGTCCGAGCAGGGCCCGGGCGTACTCTCCGAAGGCGCGTTGCAGCGCCTCGTGGTCGATCACGGGACTCTCCGGGGGCCGGCTGTGCGTCTGGTCGCGAAGGGCGACGCAGACACCCGCGGGGAGTGCCCGCGACTCGGCATCAGGATCAGGGATCCCGAGGAACGGCCGCGACATCGACTCCGGTTGACTACCGGGTCGGTGATCGCCGCGGACCGTCCGACGCTCGATCGCACTCCCATCCTAGCGGACAGGGCGGGGGGCGGCGGAGCCCCGGCCCACGCGGGTCCAGCCGCTGACACCCACCACACCGGTTGGTACGTTCGCTGTACCGAACGCACGAGCGGAGGGCGGACGCGTGGCCGGGGAGACGGAACGGACGGGGACGTCGGCGGTGGGACGCCTCGGGCAGGTGTTCGTCGAGCTCGTCGACACCCTGGTCACCGAGTACGAGGTGCTCGACTTCCTCTACCTCGTCTGCGAGCGCTGCGCCGAGGTCCTCGACGTGGAGGCGGTCGGCGCCCTGCTCGCCACCGACGCCGGCGAGCTGGCGCTGTCCGCGGCGTCCACGGAGCAGACCCGGGTGCTCGAGCTCTTCGAGGTGCAGCAGCGCGAGGGGCCGTGCTACGAGGCGTTCGCCACCGGTGAGGTCGTCGTCGAGCCCGACCTCGACGCGGGAGGTGCCCGCTGGCCGGGCTTCACCCCCCGGGCACTCGAGGCCGGGTTCCGGTCCGTGTACGGCTTCCCGCTCCGCCTGCGGGACGAGGTCGTCGGCGCGCTGAACATGTTCCGCCGCGAGCCCAGCACGCTCGACGCGGAGGAGGTCACCGTGGCGCGCGCACTCGCGGACGCCGCCACCATCGGGATCATGAACGAGCGGGTCGTCCGTGAGGCCCGCCTGCGTTCGGAGCAGCTCCAGCACGCGCTCGACAGCCGGGTGGTCATCGAGCAGGCCAAGGGCGTGCTCGCCGAGCGCCTCGAGGTGAGCCCCGGCGAGGCGTTCGAGCGGCTCCGGCGCCACGCGCGCAGCCACCGCCGTGGGGTCCACAGCGTCGCCCTCGAGGTCGTCGACGGCGAGCTCGACATCCGCTGACCGTTACTGGCGGGACGGGTGCGGCAGATCGCGCGCCGGTCGCCTCCTCGTCACCCCTCGGGATCTCGTCTGTCGGATCCTCCCGGGGCGCCCGCCGTGGGTCCCTCCGGGCCTCGCACGTCAGCCGAGCCGGTCGAGGAGCTCGCGGCAGGCCTGCTCGCAGCGGCGGCACGACTCGGCGCACTCCCTGCAGTGGTCGTGGTCGTCGGCGTGCTCCTCGCACGCCTCGGCGCAGTTCGCGCACGCCTCGGCGCAGATCCGCACGAGCTCGAGCCAGGGTGCGCCGGACGCGCCGGCCCGGGAGAGGACCGCGGCCGTCGCCTCGCAGATGTCGGCGCAGTCGACGCACGCACGGATGCAGCGCGTCATGTCCGCCTCCTCCTCGAGGCAGGCATCGGCGCAGACGTTGCAGTGGGCGGCGCAGTCGAGGATCGCCTCGATCGCGTCGGTCAGCGCGTCGACGTCGAGCTCGTCCTCGTGCGAGCGGAGCATCTGCCGGACAGCCATGGTCGCATCCTCCTGGTCGTGGTCGGTGGGGCCAGCGTGGCGCGGTCCACCGCCCCGGACGTGGCGTCATCGGGCTCGGACGGCCAACGACCCGTCCGGGCACGGCCGTCCGGTCACGGTCGTCCGCGCCGGAGGGCGCCCGGACGCACGCATCGTCATCGTCCGGTGAGCACCACCACCTCGACCACGGTCCGCGCGCCAGGCTGGACCCGCTTCAGGACCCGGTGGGCGGTGTCCTCGACGTGTTC
>CAZADJ010000323.1:0-2688 GCA_964483845.1 uncultured Actinomycetota bacterium
GAGCTCGAGTGCAAGATCATCGAGCTCGACAAGAACCGCAACAACGTCGTGCTGTCGCGTCGCAAGTTCCTCGAGGAGACCCAGTCGGAGTTCCGACAGGAGTTCCTCTCCAGCCTGCAGAAGGGCGAGATCCGCAAGGGCACGGTCTCGTCGATCGTGAACTTCGGTGCGTTCGTGGACCTCGGCGGCGTCGACGGGCTCGTCCACGTCTCGGAGCTGTCCTGGCACCACATCGACCACCCGAGCGAGATCGTCGAGGTGGGCGACGAGGTCAACATCGAGGTGCTCGACGTCGACCTCGAGCGCGAGCGGGTCTCCCTCTCGCTGAAGGCGACGCAGGAGGATCCGTGGACGAAGTTCGCCCGCGAGAACGACGTCGGCGAGCTGATCGAGGGCGAGGTCACCAAGCTCGTGCCCTTCGGCGCGTTCGTGAAGGTCGAGGAGGGGATCGAGGGGCTCGTCCACATCTCCGAGCTCGCCGATCACCACGTCGAGGCCCCGGAGGCGATCGTGAACGTCGGCGATCGCATCGAGGTGAAGGTGATCGACATCGACACGGTCCGGCGGCGGATCAGCCTGTCGCTGCGCCAGGCCTCCACCGAGCCGACCGAGGCGCCCGCGGCCAGCGGCGGTCCGAGCGACCAGCCGCTCACCCCGGAGCAGATCGCGCTCGCCGAGACGGCCTACGTCTCCGGCGACAGCGGGGACGAGCAGACCGGCTCGTCGAGCATCGGCGCCCAGCTGCGCCAGGCCGGCCTGCGCTCCTCGGAGGACGAGGACGAGGAGCAGCCGGCGGCCGAGGAAGCGGCAGCGCCCGAAGCGTCCGAGGAGGCGACGGCCGCACCCGAGACGGAGGAACCCACGGCCGAGGATGAGGTCGAGGACACCCCCTCGGAGGCGCCGGCGGAGACCGATGGAGAGTCGGCGGAAGCCGAGACGGGTGAGCCGGCGCTCGAGGGGGAGCTCGCCGGCCAGGCCGAGGGCTCGGAAGAGGAGCCGGACGCGCAGCCGGAGGGCACCGTCGGCGCAGCCGACGTCACCGACGTCGAGGCCGAGGTCCCCGAGCAGGCCGACGAGCCCGTGGCCGAGGACGACTCGGACGCCGCCCCCGCCAAGGGGGTCGCGCAGGCGGACGAGGACAGCGGGGCCGATCTCGCCGACGCGGACGAGGCGCCGACCGACGAGGTCCCTGCTGACGAGGCGGCCGAGGACGAGGACAGCTCGGACGACGACCCGTCCGACGAGGACGAGCCGGAGGCCTGACCGGTGCGCCTGGTCGGGCTCACCGGCGGGATCGGCAGCGGCAAGTCCACGGTCGCGCGGATGCTCGCGGAGCGCGGCGCGGTGGTGATCGACGCCGACGCGATCGCCCGTGAGGTCGTCGAGCCGGGCACCGACGGCTTCGACGAGGTCGTCGAGCGCTTCGGCGACGACGTCCTCGCCGGGGACGGGTCCCTCGACCGCGACGCGGTCGCGGCGATCGTCTTCGACGACGACGACGCCCGGGCCGATCTGAACGCGATCGTCCACCCGCGCGTCGGCGAGGAGATCGGACGCCGTCTGGCGGCCCTCAACGCCGACGGCCACGTGGCCCTCGCGGTCGTCGACGTCCCCCTGCTGGTGGAGTCCGGGGCGGCGGCGGGCTACGACGCGGTCATCGTCGTGACCGCCCCCCAGGAGCTCCGGGTCGAGCGGCTGGTCCGCGATCGCGGCATGGATCCCGACGACGTCCGTGCCCGGATCGCCGCGCAGGCGAGCGACGAGGAGCGGCGCGCGGTCGCGACGCACGTGATCGAGAACGACGGCGACCTCGCGGCGCTCGAGGCGAGGGTCGAGGAGGTCCACCGGGAGCTGACCGCCGGGGAGGCCGCGTGACCGGCGAGGTGGCCGTGCCGAACCGTCCCGACGCCGGACCCGACGCCGAGCGCGGTACGGAGCCGGTCGAGATCGTGATCTTCGACGCCGGCCTCACCCTCGTGCGCGCGGACCCGAGCTTCGTCGGCGTGTTCGCCGCCGGGCTGCGCCGTGCCGGGCTCGACGTCGACCCCGACGACATCGACGACTGGGGTGAGGCGTTCTACACCGCCTGGCAGGACCACGACGTCGCCTGGGACGACGCGGACGAGCCGTCGCCGCACCTCGGCGACCTCGACGTGGAACGGCGCTTCTGGCGCGGCCTCTACCAGCGCGTGCTCGAGAACCTGGGCATCGAGGGTGACCACCCCGAGATCGCCGGCCACGTCCACGACGCGTACCTCGAGCCCGACAGCTGGACGCTGTACCCGGAGGTGCCCGACGTCCTCGACCAGCTCGAGCGTCACGGGGTGCGTACGGCGCTCCTCTCCAACTGGGGACCGTCGCTGCGGGAGATCCTGGAGCACCTCGGTGTGCTCGACCGCTTCGAGCACGTCGTCATCTCCGGGGAGATCGGCGTCGCCAAGCCGGACCTCGCCATCTTCGACCGCACGCTGGACCTGCTCGGCGAGCTCCCCGGACCGCACGCCGCGTACGTCGGTGACGATCTCGAGCACGACGTCGTGCCGGCGCGCCGCATCGGGTTGCGTGCGATCCTCGTCGACCGCCGCGACCGCACGCCGGACCACGACGGCCCGCGCGTCACGGACCTCCGCGACCTGACCGAGGTCGTCCCCCTCGCCGACCGGGCGGACGGCTGAGCGTCCGTCGGCA
>CAZADJ010000324.1:0-2685 GCA_964483845.1 uncultured Actinomycetota bacterium
CGTGCGGCACCGCGATCGTCTCCGACCACCAGGGCGTCCAGGCGCGGGTGACGTTCTGGTGTCCGTCCTGCCAGCCGGCCCCGTCCGGGGCCGGCTGATCAGCGGCTAGCGTCGCGCGCATGGACGGGATCAACGACATCGGGCCGTACGGCGTCTGGGCGAGCCACCTCGGCCTGTTCGACGCCGACCTCGCCCGTCGCGAGGCACGTGCGATCGAGCAGCTCGGGTACCGGGCGCTGTGGGTCGGCGAGGCCGAGGGCAAGGAGGCACTGACCCACGCTGCGTTCCTCCTCGCCGCCACGGACGAGGCGGTGCTCGCGACCGGCATCGCGAACATCTGGGCACGTGACGCGCGCGCGATGGTGAACGGCGCGCGGACCCTGGCCGCCGGGTGGCCGCGCCGGTTCATCCTCGGCATCGGTGCGAGCCACGCCCCGCTCGTCGAGGGCCGCGGCGGCCGGTACGGCAAGCCGTACTCGGAGATGGTCCGCTACCTCGACGCGATGACCGACGCACCGTGGCGCGGACCGGCCCTTGACGCGGAACCTCCCGTGGTGCTCGCGGCCCTCGGCCCGAAGATGCTCCGCCTGTCCAGCGACCGTGCCGACGGCGCCCACACGTTCCTGGTCCCCCCCGAGCACACGCGCACGGCGCGCGAGAAGGCCGGCGCGGACGCGTTCATCTGCCCGGAGCAGGCCTTCGTCCTCGCCGACGACCGTGACGAGGCGCGACGGGCCGGCGACCGGCACATGCGCAACTACCTGCGGCTGCCGAACTACCAGCGCAACCTCGAGCGCCTGGGGTTCGACGCCACCGAGCTGGACGACGCCGGCAGCGACCGGTTGTTCGACGCGATCGTGGCCTGGGGGGACGCCGCCACGGTCGCCGAACGCGCCCAGGAGCACCTCGACGCCGGCGCGGACCACGTCGCCGTCCACCCGCTCGCGCCGTCCGCCGACACGCTGCCCAGCGAACAGCTACGCGAACTCGCCCCCGCGCTCGGGCTCTGACGCCCGTCGTCGGTCCGACGGGTCCGCGCGGCGCACCCGCGAGCCCCGGACGGCCGCGGCGACCTCGGGGCTCGCCTCGATCAGCGCATCGAGCCCCGCAGCGACGTGCTCCTGGAGCTCCGGGAGATCGTCGAGGCTGAACCACCGCGCGTCGTGGACCTCCGCCGACCGTACGATCCGCTCCCCGGCATCATCGGCGTCGGTCAACCGGCAGTGCAGCACGATGTCCACGCGACGTGGCTCGGGGTCGACCACGACGGTGGGGGGCTCCAGCACCGTGATCTCCAGCCCGGTCTCCTCCCGGACCTCGCGATGGACCGCGTCCTCCCACGTCTCTCCGCGTGCGAGCAGCCCACCCGGCAGGCCCCAGGCGTCCCGGTACGAGTGGCGCACGAGCAGCACGTCGCCACCGTCTCGGCGCACGAAGCACATCACACCCACGGTGAACGACGGCGCGACCCGGCGCACCAGGAACCGCTTGCTGCTCGGCGGCAGCTGCCCGAACGTGCGCAGGGCCAGCTCGTGGATCCGGTTCGACATGGCCCGAGCCTATCCGGGGGGTGTGACGGGGGTCCCGGCCGGGTGTACCGGCGGACGCCGACCGGGCAGACGGTCAGCCGGCAGAACGCGCACCCAGGGCGGACGCGACCGCGCGGAGCAGGTGGACATCATCGTCGTCGAACGCGGCGATCCGGTCCGAATCCACGTCGATCTCGCCGACGACGCTCCCGTCCGGGGCGTGGATCGGCACGACCAGCTCGGACCTGGTCGACGGGAAGCATTCGAGGTAGCGGGCGTCCTCCGAGACGTCGGCCACCAGCTCGACCTCCCCGCTCGCTGCTGCCGCGCCGCAGACACCCTGCCCGACCGGGATCCGGGTGTGCTCGGTGGCCTGAGGCCCGCGCCACGGACCGAGTACCAGCTCGTCACCCTCGACCCAGTAGATCCCGATCCACGAGTAGTGGGGGACGCGGTCGGCCAGCGTGTCGACGACGGTCTCCGCCGCCGAGACGAGGTCCGACGCCTGCTCGACCGTCCTCGGGAGGTGCTCACTCAAGTCGTCCACAGCGGGAGGCAGCGTAACGTGTCGCCCGGAGCGGACGGGGAACGAGGAGCGATGGACCGACGTCGACGCACGCGGCTCTCCAAGCTGCTCTCCCTCCTGCTGCGGCACGACCCGGACCGTGCGGGCCTGCCCCTCGACCGAGGCGGGTGGGTGCCGGTCCCCGACCTGCTCCAGGGACTCGCGGAGCTCGGCCAACCGGTCACCCGCCACGAGCTCCGCGACGTCGTCACGGGCGGCGACAAGCCCCGGTTCGAGGTCGAGGACGGCCGCATCCGGGCGCGCTACGGCCACAGCATCGACGTCGAACTCGGCTACGAGCCCAGCGACCCGCCGCGGGTCCTCTACCACGGCACCGCCTCGCGGAACGTCGGGCGCGTGCTCCGCGAGGGGATCGCGCCGATGGGACGTCAGAAGGTCCACCTCTCGGCCACACCCGTGACCGCCCGTCAGGTCGGCGCTCGGCACGGCCGCCCGGTCGTCCTCGCGGTGGAGGCCGCGGAGATGGCAGCCGAGGGTGCGGTCTTCCACGAACTGGCCGGCGGGACGTGGCTCACCGACCACGTCCCGGCCCGCTTCGTCGCTCAGCTGGACGGGCGGTCGAGCCTCGAC
>CAZADJ010000325.1:0-2684 GCA_964483845.1 uncultured Actinomycetota bacterium
CCGACGGTGCGGATGGCCAGGGGCGTGCCTTGCCGTCCGCCGCTGGTGAGCAGGTGGTGGTAGACGTGGTCGACTCGGTCGGCATCGAGTTGATCGAGTGGCACGTCGCCGAGGTGGGGGACGAGGTGGCGCTCCACGATCCCGGTGTAGGACGCGAGGGTCGACGGACGCAGCCGTTCACTCTGCGACTCGAGCCACGCGCGCAGGTACGCGCCGAGCGTCGGCGGCTCGCCGTCCGACGAGTACGTACCGGTCGTCTCCGCAGTGGTCACCATCGGCTCAAGTCTCACCTGCATGGGTCGGGTTGCGGGTCTCGGACCGCGCCTGGCTGTGGATGACGCTCGGTAGGGTGGTCCGAGATCGCCTACTGACGTTCCAGTACACGCTCCGAGGCGGGGAGTAGCCGGATGGCGAGGGCCGACAGGGTGAAGCGGCGGGAGCCCCAGGGGCGCGCACGTACGTCGCTCGGTCCCGTGATCCCACGCAAGGGCGGGTACGAGTCCGGGCCGACACCGGCCACGGACCTGCCACCACCGCCCGAGGGCCAGCTGGGCGCGGGCGCGACCAAGGCGAGGTCGAAGGACGAGTCGCAGTAGACGGAGGTCTTGACTCAGCCAAGACGCCCATCTCTCACGTTCGGCCGCAGTCACCTCGCGTCCGGCTCGTCATCCTCGTTCGAGGATGTCTTCGAGGAGCGCCCGCGCGCGGGGTGGTGGGTGCGGGTCCTCAGGGAACCAACTGGTCGCGATGCTCAGAGCCTCATCGGCGTCGCTGATGTCGAGGTGCTCGAGCAGGAGCCGGATGTGGGGGATGTCGCGGTGCTGTGCCCGCCGGAGCTTCATCGCGAGGAGCAGTTCTGGGGACGCTGCCATGACGCGGAGGCTGGGATGGTCGAACACGGGTGCGTGACCGTGATCCTCCTCGGCAGGGAGGTAGGCGGTGGCTTGCTCGTTCAACCAGCTCGGCGGGAGACCGAGGCGACCGGCGACGACCGAAGCGGCTTCGGTGACCTGGCCGTGGTTGGAGAGAATCTTCGCATCGATGTCGCGGGTGGGACGCTCTGCGTCGTAGGCCAGGACCATCGCCGCACCGCCGAACACGTAGACGTCAGCGGTGACGGAACGCCTCGCAAGTTCGTCGCCGAGCGCCGTGAACGCGCGCCGGATCGTGGCGGGGTCTAGGAGTGGCTCGTCGGGGCTCATGCCGCCTCGAGTTCGTGTCGGGCGACGAAGACCCCTCGACGGCGGAACGACGCGGGTGCGGTCGCGAGCGCGTCGGCTCGAGCGGACGGGAGGTCACTGAGGAACCAGGCCGTGCTGGTGCTCCGGTCGGATCGCTGGGTCCAGGTAGGGCAGGACAGCTCGTGGTGGTAGGCGAGGTGTTCGGCGGTCGCCGCGAGCAGCGCGTCCCAGGGGCGCGAGCCGACTGTGGGGGGTTCGTCGGCGATCAGGGAGGTGCGGTGTGCGTCGTCGCGAGCGTCGTCGCGGAAGCCGCGGAGGAACTCGTGGACCAGGCGCCAACGGACGTGCGGATCGTCCTCCGCAGCGAGGTGGGTGGCGATCTCCGTCAGGGTGTACGGCTCGCCCGCAGGTACAGCGCGCACGTCGAGTCGGTGTCCCGCGGCGGCGAGCAGCCGTCGCAGCGTCGGGACCGTGGGCTCGCGGCGTCCTCGTTCGTAGTCGGAGACGTTCGGCTGTGACACGCCCGCCTCGCGGGCGACATCGCGCTGGGTCAGCCCGGCACGGTGCCGGGCTGCTCGTAGGAGCGTCGCAGCACCGTTCATGAGAACGAGCATACCGTATCGTGTATCAGTACGGCAGCGAGCGAAGGGGACGTTCGTTCCGGCATCGGCACATCAACGCGCCGGTGGGAGACGTACCAGCGCAACTTCGCCCGGCGGGTCGTGCACGAGCGACACGTGGACCGCACGGTGGTCGAGCGCCCTCCGGAGTAGCGATGCCACCGTCCCGACGGTGCGGATGGCCAGGGGCGTGCCTTGTCGTCCGCCGCTGGTGAGCAGGTGGTGGTAGACGCGGTTGACCCGGTCGGCATCGAGTTGATCGAGTGGCACGTCGCCGAGGTGGGGGACGAGGTGGCGCTCCACGATCCCGGTGTAGGACGCGAGGGTCGACGGACGCAGCCGTTCACTCTGCGACTCGAGCCACGCGCGCAGGTACGCGCCGAGCGTCGGCGCCTCAGCGTCGGGCATGACCGTTCCGGGTCTCGATGGCGGTACTCGTGAGGTCATCGAAGAGTCGGGCGGCGTCTTGGTCGAGCGACGGGAGCATGTGCGCGTACACCTGAAGGACGGTGTCGGTGTCGCGGTAGCCGAGACGCTGGGCCACGACCCGGAGAGGTGTTCCCGCGCGGATGAGGATCGCGGCGTGCGTGGCGCGGACGTCCTTGAAGGCGATGGTCGGGACCGGTGCCACTGCCACCAGGCGGCGGAACTCGGCGGTCACCGCATCGGGGTGGGGATTGCTGCCGTCGGGGCCGGTGAACACCAGGTCTCGATCGTTGGCCCAGCCGTCGCCTGCGGCATCGCGGGCCTCAGCCTGCGTGTCGCGCTGGACGTGTAGGGCTTTGACTGTTCGGCGGGGTAGGTGGACCTCGCGCGGCCGCCCGGCACCCTTGCGGGGTGGTTGAAACCGCCGTTCTGATCACGTCGTGGAGCGGTCGACGAG
>CAZADJ010000326.1:0-2681 GCA_964483845.1 uncultured Actinomycetota bacterium
GTGCGGTCCCTCGACCTTCCACCGCTCGCGCCCGCCGTCCGACGTGAGGACGAACGCGCCCTTGCTCGTACCGACCAGGACCCGGATCTTCGTCATGCCGACCTCCGTATCGGCGCCAGAGGGCGGCCGACGATGGAGCGTCCCCGGACTGATCGCGAACCCGCCGCGGGTCGAGGGGCAGACCGTCGGTCGCCTCCGGACATCAAACAGGACGACGGGCCCCGCCGTCATCCTCCTCGGCCCCGGGGAGCGCGCTGAGCGCACGGCACGGCGCCCGCGACGGGCGGCGTACGGCGCTCAGGGCAGCGGCGTGACGTGGAGGACCCCGTCCGCGCTGAAGGTCACGACCGCATCGGCGGCCAGGACCGGAGCGGTGACCGACGACGGTGCGACGACGTCGATCGGCGTCCCGTCAGCGGGATCGAGCAACGCGACCCCGGCTGCCGTCCCGACGGCCAGGAGCCGGCCACCCGTGGCCGGCGGGGTCGTGACCACCTCGTCCAGCTCGGTGGTCCAGACCGTGGAGCCGTCATCCGGATCCAGCGCCGAGACCGTACGTACCAGGTCGGTCACGAGGACCACGCCGTCCGCGACCGCGACCGGGACACACGCGGGTCGCGACGGCCCGGACGCCCACCGCTCGTCCCCGTCCTGGACACCGAACGCCCGCAGCCCGCGCTCGGTCCCGATGACGACGGCGTCCCCGACGAGCGCCGGCGGCGTGCAGGCCTCGACGCCGGTCCACCACCGGAGGCGGCTGTCGCTCGGATCCACGAGGAGCAGGCGCCCACCGTCGTCGACCGCAGCGACGTGCTCCCGATCACCGACGAGCTCGACGATCGGCACGTCGGTCTCGACCGCCCAGCGCTGACGCCGGTGGACGGGATCGACGGCGTGGATCCCCGAGGTGGATCCCACGAGGAGGTGGCGGTCCACCGTCGCGAGGGCGCGGACGGCGCCCCGGGGTTCCAGGTCGATCTCGGCGGCGGCCGCGCCGCTCGTCGGGTCGAGCTCGAGGATGCGACGCAGGGGGGAGGGGGCGAAGACCGATCCGCGCGGACCGATCGAGCGCGTCGCGGGATCGCCCACCTCCCCGTTCGTCCACCGCACCTCTCCGTCCGATCCACGCAGCGCGACCAGATCGGGGCCGAGGTCGACGAGGACGAGACGACCGTCGGTCGTCGGGGCGTGACGCCAGTCCAGGGGCGGCGGCAGCGTGGTCGACCACGCGACGGAGCCATCGTCGAGGTCGAGCGCGACGAGCGACCCGCTCCGGGTGCCCACCCACGCACGCGGGTCTGCCCTTCCCGCCGGCGGTGACGTGAGGTGGATCCCCGGGCTCACCGGGTCGTCGAGCCGCTGCTCCCAGATCGCCTCCCCATCGGTGCCGACTGCACGGACGATCCCTTCTTCGTGATCGTCCCACGCGATGCCGACGACGTGGCGGAGGTCGTCGAGGGTCCCGATCGTCGCGAGGCCGTCGCCGCCGAGGGACGAGACGGTCTGCCGCCCGAGCACCTCCCCGTCGGCCGGGTCGAGCGTGAGGACGTGCGGCTGCGTCCGCGCGAACGTGACGCGCAGCTCCCCGTCGACGACGGCGAGCTGCGGCGGCGGCTCACCTTCAACGGTGGGCGGTTCGATCTGTGTCCGCCAGCGCTCCGAGCCGTCATCGGGGTCGACCGCGATGACCTCCCGGACGGTCGCCGCGTACACCGTCCCACCGTGCACGGTCGGCTGCGCGGCTCCGATCACGGGGACCTCCCACAACGGCGCTCCGGTCGCGACCTCGAGGCCCTGCACCCGGCCGTCGCGACCGCCCTGATGTGTCGCGACGACCAGCACCCCTTCCGTCAGCGCCAGCGGACTGGTGACCCAGCCGTCGAGGTCGAACGCCCACTGCTGATCGCCCGAACCGGCATCGAACACGCCAACCGTGCCGATGGGCCCCGTGGAGGTCCCCCGCTGGCCCGACGCGGCGACGAGCTCCGCCGACACTGCGAGGTGGTTCCACGCCCGGGCGTCGCCGGTCCGCGTCCGCCAGATCGTCTCTCCGCGGTCGGCGTCCACCGCGACGAGCCCGCCGCGCGTCGTCACGATGACGGCGTCGTCGATGAGCTCGGGTCCGGCGCCGATCCCCTCGCCCCCGGCGTACCGCCAGCGGATGGTCCCGTCCGTGGCGTCGATCGCGTACAGCGCCGCGCCGTCGACCGCGTAGACCTGTCCGTCTCCGGACGCCACCCCCAGGATACGCCGGTCGTGGACCCCGCCGACGTGCCGCTCCCACGGGTCCACCACCCCGAGCCGCACCTCGTCCCCGACGTCGGCCGCGTCCGGTGGGTCGGCCTGATCCCTCCATCCGAACGTCCAGACCGCGAACCCGACACCCACCGCGACGGCCACCAGACCCACGAGCAGCCGGGTGCTGATCCGGCGCTGGAACCGGTCGGCTGGCTGCCCGGCGACGACGAGTGTCGCCCCGCACCTCCCGCAGAACCGGCCGGCCCCCGGCTCGACCTCGTTCCCGCACTCACCGCACCGCATGCCGACCAGGGTGCCGGAACGCACACATCGCCGTACCGGCGCGGATCACCCCGCCCACCCGTCCGCGATGGCGACGAGTCGCTCACCCAGGCTGCGGATCTCCTCGACGAGCTCCTGCGGTTCGAGCACCTCGAACTCGC
>CAZADJ010000327.1:0-2672 GCA_964483845.1 uncultured Actinomycetota bacterium
TGGCTCGAGAACAACGTCGACTGGGCGCTCTCGCGCGAGCGCTACTGGGGCACGCCGCTCCCGTTCTGGCGCTGCCCCGACGGGCACGTCACCGTCGCCGGGTCACGGGTGGCGCTCGGCGAGCTCGCTGGCCGCGACCTCGACGACCTCGACCCCCACCGTCCGTACGTCGACGAGATCACCTTCGACTGCCCCACGTGCGGCGGCGAGGCGACCCGCGTGCCCGAGGTGGGTGACGCGTGGTTCGACTCCGGCGCGATGCCGTTCGCCCAGTTCGGGTACCCCCACACCGGTGAGGACGAGTTCTCGGAGCGGTTCCCGTCCGACTTCATCTGCGAGGCGATCGACCAGACCCGCGGGTGGTTCTACACGCTGCTCGCGGAATCGACCCTGCTGTTCGGCGAGCCCCCCTACCGCACGGTGCTCTGCCTCGGTCACATCGTGGACGAGGACGGGCGCAAGATGTCGAAGTCGCTCGGCAACGTGCTCGACCCGTGGGACCTGTTCGAGCGCAACGGCGCCGACGCGGTCCGCTGGCTGATGCTCACCGAGGGCTCGCCGTGGATCAACCGCCGGGTCGGCCCCCACGTCCTCGACGAGATCACCCGCCGGTTCCTCCTCACCCTCTGGAACACCTACTACTTCTTCGTGACCTACGCGCGCATCGACGGGTGGACCCCGGACGGGGAGGCGCCGCCGGTCACCGCCCGCGGGACGATGGACCGGTGGGTCATGGCCGAGCTCGCCGACGTGACGGAGAGCGTCGACAGCGCCCTCGAGCGCTACGACGTCTCCAGCGCCGGCCGACGCCTCGAGGGCTTCGTCGACGATCTTTCGAACTGGTACGTGCGCCGGAGCCGTCGGCGCTTCTGGAAGGCGGTGGACGAGGACCCGGACGACAAGGCCGCCGCCTACGCCACGCTCCACACGTGCCTGGCCACGCTCGCGCAGCTCCTCGCGCCCTTCACGCCGTTCCTCGCCGACGAGCTGCACGAGTCCCTGGTGCGCACCCACGACCCGGATGCCGCCGACTCCGTGCACCTCACCGACTTCCCGGTCCCGCCCGCGGCGTGGCGCGACGACGATCTCCGCGCTGCGATGACGACGGCACGGCGGGTCGTGGAGCTGGGACGCCAGGCCCGCAGCGAGACCGGCCTGAAGGTGCGCCAGCCCCTGGCGCGGGCACTCGTCATGGTGCCCGAGCGCGAGCGCACCGGTCTCCGTCAGCTGCTCGACCTCGTCGCCGACGAGCTCAACGTGAAGGACGTGACCGTCGCCGACGAGGACACCGAGCTGGCCGAGCGCCGGATCAGGCCGAACTTCGCGGCGCTCGGTCCGGCCTTCCAGTCGGACGCCCCGGCGGTCGCCGCGGCCCTGCGCGACCTCGACCCCGCTGCCGTGGACACGCTCGTCGGCGAGCTGGCCCAGGGCGGAGCGACCATCGAGGTGGGGGGCCGCGCGCGGGCGATCACCCGCGAGATGGTCGACGTGATCGATCAGCCGAGGACCGGCTGGCACCTCACCTCCACCGGCGGCACGTCGTTCGCGTTGGACCTCGAGATCGACGACGAGCTGCGCACCGAGGGCCTGGCCCGCGAGCTCGTCCGCGCCGTGAACGATCGCCGCAAGGAGCTCGATCTCGCCCTCGACGACCGCATCACGCTGCGGCTCGACGTCGAGCCGGCGGAGGTCGACGCGGCCCTCGCAGACGGCGGGTGGTACGAGGTGCTCGCCGACGAGGTCCTCGCCGACGAGCTCCGTCGGGACGGTGCCGACGACGGCGTCGAGGTCGTGCTCGACGAGGAGGCGACCGCACGGATCGCCGTCGACCGGCGGTGACTCCACGCCGGCTGTTCACGGTCGCGGCCGGCCTGACCGTGCTGGCAGGAGCGATCGGGGTGCTGCGGCACCAAGGTGAGCGCCGACGGATCCGGGCGGGGCTGGGTCCTCCTCTGGGCAACGCAGGGTTCGCGCCGCTGCGGGACGGTGAGCGCTCCCTGTCGCACACCCTCGCCGGGTGGGTGCCGTCACGCCCCGCGAGCGCGATCGGGCGAGGCGCAGCCGCGCTCTGGGCTGCTCCGGCGAGCGCCCTCGGCCTCCTCGCGGCGGCGAGCACCGGCGGACGGTGGCGGTGGGACCGGCAGGGAGGGTGCATCGTCGTGAGCGGCGGTGAGCGCGGCGTGAACCGGCTGCAGGCCCGGCTCGGGTTCGCCGCCAACACGCTCGGACACGTGGTGATCACCCGTGACCGGGAACCGTCGCCGGTCCTGCTCGCCCACGAGATCGTCCACGTGCGACAGACGGAGCGGCTGGGTGTGCTGCTCGCGCCGCTGTACCTCTGGCTGATGGCCAGGTGGGGTTACCGCCACCACCCGCTGGAGCGGGCGGCCCGCCTCGGAGCGGAACGGGCGCTCCGGGAGGCTGCGTCGACCGACCGGCGGCCGTGAGGACGGCGCCGGGGCCGGAGGCTAGAGCTCGTCGCGGATCCGCTCCGCGATCGCCCCGCCGACCCCCTTCACCTGCGTGAGCTCCTCGACGCTGGCGTCCTTGACGGCCTCCAGCGACTTGAACTCCTTCAGCAGCGCCTCGATCTTGGCGTCCCCGAGGCCCTTGACCTTCGCGAGCTCGTCACGTGCAGCGGCGCCGGTGGTCCGCTTCGCCTTCTTCTTGGC
>CAZADJ010000328.1:0-2662 GCA_964483845.1 uncultured Actinomycetota bacterium
GGGCTACGTCCACCGCGCGGATCCAGCCGTTCCGGTCGAGATGAGTCGAGATGAACTGAGCCGGTACCTCTGCATCGCGCGCCTGCTCCTGCGTCGGGATCGGATGCCCCCGTACCCTCTCGACTCATGGATGTCGCGATGCTGGCCGAGCGGATGGAACCGGTGCTACGCGACGCCGGGCTCCGAGCGGCGTACCTGTTCGGGTCTCGCCGCGACGGCACGGCAGGACCGTCCAGCGATCTCGACCTCGCCGTGCTCGTCGGCGGACCGATGGGGCTCCTGGACGAGCAGCGGCTCGCGGCAGAACTCGAGTCGGTCCTCGACGTGACCGTGGACGTCGTCGTCCTCGATCGCGCCTCGCTGGAGCTCCGCGGACGTGTCGTCCAGGAAGGCGCGCTCGTCTACCGCGGCGATGAGCCCGCCCGGGTCGCCTTCGAGGTGCGCACGCGATCGGAGTACCTCGACTTCCTGCCGACGCTGCGCGAGCACACCCGCCGCTACCTCGAACACGTCGCCGAACGGGACGGCTGATGGTCGATCCCGATCGCGTGCGACGACTGCTCCAGCTCCTCGACACGTTCACCACCGAGCTCGATCAGCTCGCGTCAGCTGACCGGGAGACGTACGTCCGGGAGCACGCCTACGAGGGCCGGTACCTCGTCCAGGCTTCCGCGCAGGTCTGCATCGACGTCGCGAACCACCTCATCGCCTCCGAGGGCTGGCGGACACCGACCGACTTCCGCGATGCGTTCACCGTCCTGGAGGAGAACACCGTCCTCGAACCCGACCTCGCCGAGCGACTCCGCGCGCTCGCCGGACTGCGCAACCGCCTCGTGCACCTCTACGACGACATCGACGACGAACTCGTCCACGAGGCGCTGCGGGACGGTCTGGGGGACCTCCGCTCGTACTCCCGGGCGGTCGCCGCGCTGCTGTCCTGACCAGCGCCGGCCGAACAGCCTCCCACGGGCGTAGAGTCGCGCCCGTTCCGACCAGGTGGAGGGGCGCGGTGCGCATCGGCATCCACGTGTTCGACGGGGCGGAGGAGCTCGACTGGGTCGGGCCGTGGGAGGTGCTCGCCTCCTGGGCCGCTCGCTTCCCCGACGACGGGGTCGAGGTGTTCACCGTGGCCCGCGAGGACCGGGAGGTGCGCTGCGCGAAGGGCCTGCGGGTCATCGCCGACCACACCTGGGACGACGCCCCGCCGATGGACGTCCTCGTCTACCCGGGCGGCCGCGGGACGCGCGAGCACCTCGGCGACGAGGCGATCCGCGACTGGGTCCGCGGGCTCGCCGGGGACGAGGTGCTGCTCACCAGCGTGTGCACCGGCGCGCTCGTGCTCGCCGACGCCGGGCTGCTCGACGGCCGGCCGGCGACCACCCACTGGGCGACCCTCGACCGCCTCGCCGAGCTCGGTCGCGAGATCGAGATCCGACCGGACGCCCGGTTCGTGGACGATGGACCGGTCGTGACCGCGGCCGGGGTGTCGGCGGGGATCGACGTCGCGCTGCACCTCGTGGCCCGGCTGCACTCGGTCGAGCGCGCCCGGGAGGTCCGCCGCTACATCCAGTACGACCCCGACCCCCCGGTCTGAGACCCGCCGCGCCAGGGTGCCCTCTCACTCGTCGGCTGTTCAGCCGTCCCCGTCCCGGTCCGCTCCCGCGACCGCGACGGCGTCGTCCGACGTGGCGAGCGCCGGCCCGTCGACCGGGCAGTGGTACTGGCGTTCCAGTTCGCTCACCGGACAGGCCGCCCGTCCGTCGCGCAGCTCGTCGCTGATCATGAGCCAGGCGGCGAGCCCACCCGCGGCGGCCACGGCGGCGGCGACGATCATCGCGGTGCGGAACCCGGCGGCGAACGCCTGCGGGTCCGCGTAGGTGTCGCCGGTGAGGCCGGCCGCGACCGGCAGCGCGGCGACGGCCAGGAGCCCGGCCGCCCGTGAGACGGCGTTGTTCACCCCGGACGCGGCGCCGACGTGACGGGGATCGGCGGCGGCCAGCACCGTCGCGGTCAGCGGCGCGACCGTGATCGCCAGGCCGAGCCCGAACACCGTCACCGCCGGTAGCACCGCGGAGACGTAGGCGGCGCCCTCGCCGATGCGGAGGTGGAGGAGGAGCCCGACGGCGATGATCAGCGGGCCGACGGTCATCGGCAGCCGCGGGCCGATCCGCTCGGCCATCCCACCGGCCCACGCGGACAGGACCAGCAGCAGCCCGGTCACCGGCAGGGCCGCTGCTCCGGCGGCCAGCGGCGAGTAGCCCAGCACCTGCTGGAGCTGGATGAACAGCAGGAAGAAGAGCCCGCCGAGGGCGGCGTAGACCGCGAAGGTGACGACGTTCGCGCCGGTGAACTGCCGCGACGCGAAGATCCCCGGAGGCAGCATCGGATGTGGGCTGCGCCGCTCGACGACGACGAACGCCGCCAGGACCGCCAGCCCCCCGAGCCCGGCCACCACCGTCGCTGTGGACAGTCCCCGTTCACCGGCGGCGATCAACGCCCAGGTCGCCGCGCCGAGGCCGACCACCGCGAGCAGCGCGCCGGGGACGTCGAACCCGGTGGACTCCGCCGGCTCGTGGCTCTCGGGGACGTGACGCACCGCGACCACGACCACGACCGCGGCCACCGGGATGTTGGTGAGGAAGATCAGCCGCCACGTCCAGAG
>CAZADJ010000329.1:0-2644 GCA_964483845.1 uncultured Actinomycetota bacterium
GCGGCGTGCTGACGCGAGCACGAGGCGGCCGAAGGTCGTCGCCACGGCTACAGCAGTCCGGAGCCGGCGATCGCGGCTCCGAGCGCCGCGATCCAGACGACGAGCCCGCCGACGACGAGTCCCAGCCGCCGGGTCCAGTCCAGGCGCGATCCGCCGACCACGTAGTAGGCGAGCACCCCGAGCAGCGGGACGACGACCACGACCGCTGCCCACGCACCCCGCCCCGCGACCGGCCGGTCTACCTGTCGCGCGAGGTCGACGAGCGCCACGACCACCCACGCCAGGTACAGCAGCGTCGGGACGAACACGCCGAGCAACCCCATCCCGACCTCCCACGCGTTCCCGGCGAACATCGGCACGCCCATCACCAGCGCCACCGGCTCCCCGCTGGTCTGACCGTCCCAGTCCGGGAGCTCCACCGCCGCGGGATCGAGGCCGTGCGCGGCGAACGCGTCGTGCGCCGGTACCACCTCGGCGTCAGCCCCGTCCGGCATCTGCTCCTGCGGGCCGGGCTCGGGCTGGGCGGCGACGCGGGCCACGAGATCGTCGATCTCCGGGCGGGACGCGAGGTGCCCGATGAGCACGAAGGTCGGGCCGACCGACAGCCGCGGCACCCTCACGCCGGAGCACTGCTGCGTGGCCTGCAGGGCCCACGGCACGGTCCGGTCGACCTCGTTGCCCTCCCAACAGTCCCCCCCGGCTCCGGGCCCAGCGAACGTCAGGTCACCACGGCCCGAGCCGCGCACGACGTTGTCCCGAACCACGTTGTCCCCGGTGAACCAGTAGTTGTCGTCGATGTTCGAGCTCGCGATGATCCCGTGGTTGGCGTTGTCGACCACCACGTTGCGCTCGACCACCGCGTCACGGACCCCCGCCAGGAGGATCCCGTTGCCGAAGGCCGGCCACGTCCCCGAGAGGTGCGGCACGTCCGGGTTGCCGTTGTCGCGGACGACGTTGCCGATGATCGACGGGTTGCGCGCCGGCGGATCGCGCTGGCTGTCGAGCGTGTTCGGCACGATCCCGGCGCCGTTCAACCGCCACAGGGAGTTGACGAGGTACAGCTCGCCGCCGGCGTTCGTGCCCGAGTAGCCGAGTGCGCTGTGCTCGGCGACCACCTCGTCCAGCACGATCCGACAGGGCCGGCACTGGCCGACGTAGTAGGCACCGTCGGCCGAGCCCGACGCGTAGCTGCGCTCGAACACCCCGTCGGTGGAGTCGAAGGCGTAGATCCCGTAGTCGACGTTGTTCATCGCGGTGAGGTAGCTCCCGCGGAACCCGGTGACGCCGCGCCAGTACACCCCGTTCACGAGCGCGTCGCGGACCGTGAGGTTCTCGACCGCGACCCCGTCCGCCGTGATGATGATCCCCATCTCGCGCTCGTGCTCCGCGTCGACGATGACCTCGTCGCGGTCGACACCGCGGATCACGAGCGACGGCGTCGTCACCTCGACCTGCTCGCGGTAGACGCCTGGGCCGATGAGCACGAGGTCGCCGGGGTCGGCGGCGTCGACCGCGGCCTGGATGGTGTCGTGGTCCTCGGGGACGCGGCGGGTCACCCCGGTCCACTCGGTGACCCGCTCGTCCTCGTCGTCGACGTCGGGCGCGGCCTCGACGTCGCCGACGGTGAGCCTCCCCGCCATCCCGACGCCGTCCGAGGTCGAGTGGAACGAGCAGTAGAAGTCGTAGGTCCCCGACTCGTCGCGAGTGATGACCTCGTCCTCGCCGGGGTCGATGACGGGCTCGGTCTGCCAGCCGCCGTCGAGCGCGATCGCGTTGTGGGCGACCCGACCCCGGTTGACGAAGCGCACCGACTGACCCGGCTCGACGCTCACCTCCTCCGGCTCGAAGTAGTCGTCGTACATCTCGACGACGACCTCGTCGGGGGCGTCGTCGGCCGGACAAGCGGCGAGGAGGGTGACGCAGGCGAGGGCGAGCACGGTGAGCCGCGCAGCGCCGTGCGAGGTCGAGGGGACACGCATCGCCGCCGAGCCTAGATGTTGCCGCCGCCTCGACGGCTCGCGGTCAGCAGCGTCCCGCGCTGTGGACATCCGTGTGGGGATACCCGCATCAACGTCCACACCGCTCGCCGACTCGCCTCGCGCCGGGTCACCATGTAGGCATCCGTACGGAACTACCCGCATCAGCGTCCACACCGCTCGCCCCCGGGCGGCGCCCTCACCGACGTGGGCGCGGCCGGCGGTGGAACCGGAGCCGGCGAAACCAGGCCGAGCGCCCCCGGCGACACCCCGGGGTCAGCTCGTCCAGTGAGCGCCGGCCTCGGCCATCCCCTCGTCGTAGCCACGCTGCGGCCGCCAACCGAGCTCGTCCTCGATGCGCTCGGTGGACAGCGATCCCGTCCAGTCCGCCTCGCCCTCGAACTCGGGATCGGGCGCGTCCTCGAACCAGGCGGCGACGTCACGGACGTAGCGACCCCACGTCGTGTGTCCGCCGACGACGTTGTACGCGCGCCCCCGGGCGCCGGGGTCGGTGAGCGCGAGTTCGGTCGCGACCGCGAGATCGTCGACGTGCACCCACGCGTAGGGGGCGTCCTCAGGGCGCGCGGGCATCTCGCCCGACCGGATGCGCTCGGGCACCCGCTGCCCCCACGTCGACGTCGGGCTCCAGCCGAGGATCGCCGGCGGCC
>CAZADJ010000330.1:0-2643 GCA_964483845.1 uncultured Actinomycetota bacterium
GGTAGAGCACGACTCCACGGTACCGACGCTGTCGGGGCCTCGGAGTCCTGTTAGAACTGACGTACGCATCCGCTTGGGACTGACGTACGCACCTGCGACGATCACCGGAGGGACCGTGGCATCCGACGCGTCCGACCGCTTCTCCCGCGCCGCGCGCGAGCGCGGACTGGACGTCGAGATCCACCGCTGGCCGGAGGGCACGCGCACCGCGGAGGACGCCGCCGCCGCCGTCGGCTGCGACGTGGCACAGATCGTGAAGTCGCTCGTGCTGCTCGCCGACGACGAGCCGGTCGTGGCCCTGACCTCCGGCGCGAACCGCGTCGATCTCGACGCGGTCGGGCGGCTCCTCGACGCGGAGGTGGTCCGCATGGCCGACGCAGATCGGGCCCGCGCGGCGACCGGCTTCGCCATCGGCGGGACCCCGCCGCTCGGCTACCCGCGGCCGCTGCGCGTGCTGATCGACCGCGACCTCCTCGACCACGACGAGGTCTGGGCCGCGGCCGGCACCCCCGACACGACCTTCCCGGTGGATCCTCGGCAGCTGCGCGAGGCATCCGGCGCCGAGCCCGCCGAGATCGCGCAACGCTAGCCGGGGGCGGCCCCTCAGGACCGTCGATCCTCGAAGGGAGCCCCGGCCTCGGAGATGCGGTCACGCACCACGCCCTCCTCCTCGACGACCAGTTGCAGCGGCGCGAGACCGACCGCGAGTCGTAACCGGTCCTCGAGCTCGACCAGCCGGTCGGCGTCGAACCGGCCGGCGACCGTCACCACGTACGCGTCGCCCTCGCGGCCACGGCCCGACCCCAGGAGCTCGACGCGCCAGGCGTCGACACCGCGCGCCGTGACCAGCACCCGGGCGGCACCGCGGAGGTCGATGCGCAACCGGTCCGGGCCGGACTCGCCATCCGGCAGCGCCATCCACGGCTGCCACGCAGCGGGGATGATCGGCCCGAGGACGCGCGGAACGGTCCGCTCGCAGGACGGGCACGGGTCGGTCGCGATCTCCGTCGCGTACGTCCCGGACTGGAACCGCACCAGCGCGGTGCCGTTCCACCCGATAGAGGTGAGGGTGAGATCGCCCCCACCGCTGCGCACCGGCCGACCCGCGGGGTCGACGAGCTCGACGATCTCCATGTCGGGGTAGGTGTGGAGACCGCTCCCCCGACCGTCGGTGGTCTCCGAGCACTCGGCCCACAGGGCCCTCGCACCCGGAGGCGCCCAGAGGGCGAGGACGGAGACGCCGCCGGTCGCTCCGGCCGCTCGCCACGCGTCGGCGACCTCCGCCCGGTCCCCGGGTGCGAGCGGCGGTCCGACGGTGATGACGGTCCGGACGCGGCTGAGATCCTGACCGGCCCTGACGAGGACCTTCGCCAGGTCGAGCGCCTCGCCCGCGGGGACGGCGACTGCGGTCGCCGGCACGCGACGGAACGCGCGGACGACACGCTCGATCGGCTCGGCGGCTCCGCGGGGGTGCGCGGCCAGCATGGAGCTGCCCAGCGCGAGGTGGTACACGCCCCAGAACGTCAGGCGGTCCGAGGCCGGTACCGCCGAGACCAGGTGGTCGGTCGCGTCCAACCCCAGCACGCTCGCCGCCCGTGCTCCGGCCCGGTGCAACCGGTCGAGGTCCGCCCGGCTGTAGGCGACCGTCAGGCCACCGTCGACCCCGTCGGCGTGGAGGTGGACCGGCTTGTAGTCGGTCAGGATCGTCCGACGCTTGCCGGTGGGCCCGGCCCGGAAGATGCTCGTCGCGATCTGCCACAGCGTGGCGATCGACGCCGACGCCTTGACCTCGTCCTCGCTCGGACGCAGCACGAGCGCGGGGCTGCCGGGCCCCCCGGCCCCGACGAGGTCACGCTCGCGGACGGTGGGGACGTCCCGGAGACGCTCCAGCGACCGGATCCGGTCGGCCTCGGCGCCGACCCGTCGCAGGTAGGCGTCCCAGAACTCGCTGGAGGCGGCCACGGACCGGATCCAGTTCTCGAGGACCAGCGACCGCACGCGCGCCTGGTCCTCGACGGTGCGGCGGTCCCATCCTGCAGCCACATGGCCTCCTGCGCCGACGGTCGCTCACCGCACCGGTGTCTCCACCGGGTCGTGCCGGACCCGGTCGTCACGTGCCCTTGCGCGCTTCGATCGCTTCGATCAGCTTCGGCACCACGTCGTACAGGTCCCCCACCACCCCGAAGTCGGCGATCTGGAAGATCGGCGCCTCGGGGTCCTTGTTGATCGCGACGATCAGCTGCGACGTCTGCATGCCGGCCCGGTGCTGGATCGCGCCGGATATCCCGGCTCCGATGTAGAGCTGCGGGGAGATGGTCTTCCCCGTCTGCCCGATCTGGTGGCGGTGCGGGATCCAGCCCGCGTCGGCCGCCGCCCGCGACGCTCCCAGACCCGCATCCAGCACGTCGGCGAGCTCACCCATCAGCTCGAACCCCGAGGCCTCGCCGAGACCACGTCCACCGGCGACCACGATCCCGGCCTCGGCGATGTCGGGCCGATCGCCCGCGGCCTGCTGGACGCGCTCGACGACCTCGGTGCGCCGCGCGTCGTCCGAGAGGCTGATGTCGAGGGCCTCGACCTCGGCGTCGCCGTCGCCGGACTCCTCGGCGGCGAACGCGTTCGGCTTCACACCGATCAGGGCCG
>CAZADJ010000331.1:0-2640 GCA_964483845.1 uncultured Actinomycetota bacterium
GCAGGTCGCGCCGGCGGAACGCGACCGCGCCGACGACCACGCCCGCGAGGCCGATCGCGACCATCACCGTGACGGCGCGCACGTCGATCGGATCCGCTGGCACGGCAGCGACGTGGCGGAACGGGCTGACGTCGGCGACCGCCTCGGGCAGGTCGAGCATGCTGGCGATCAGGTCGGCGATGTAGGTGACCAGCACCAGGCCGTAGGCGACGGGGCCGGTGAGCCGCGGGGCGAGCCCGAACGTCGCGGCGCCCAGACCGAGGAAGAGCCAGGCGACCGGGACGAGGTTCAGCGCCGTCCTGGCGGTGTCGCCCACACCGAGCCCGGTCCCGGCGAGCACCGTCCCGAGCCACGTCGCTCCGCCCGTCGCCGCGGCGAGCACCACGACGGCGCTCGCAGCGACCCCGACCCGGACGAGGAGCCAGCGTCCCCGGCTGAGCGGCCGGACGAGGAGGTGCTCGATGCGCCAGCTCGCCTCCTCCTCGCGGACCGCGGCGACCTGCGCCGCGGCGAACAGCGCGAGACCGAGGATCAGGATCCCGGTGGTCAGCGCGACGACGCCCTCGGTCGTGTCCAGAGCGGTGAAGCCGACCTGCTCGAGGATCTCCGCGAGCTGGGGGATCCCGTCCGTCACCTCGGCGAAGTCCTCCGCGAGCAGCCCGAAGACGAGCGCGCTCCCGGCGATCGCCGTCCCCCACGCGATCAGCGGACCGACGGTGAGCCGGGCCGTGAGGCCGGTGAGGCTCCGGACCGGCGGGACCGAGGGGGCTCGCTGTTCACCTCCGCCGAACAAGGCCCCGTGGAGGTCACGTCGGGAGGTGGCGAGCGCCGCGACGAGGAGCACCGCGGCGGTCACCGCGAGCAGGCCGAGCACCGCCGAGCGCACCCCGTCGGTCTCGTGCAGGAACGTCGTCCACCCGAACGGCGTCGCCCACCACAGCGAGTCCGGTGTCGTGCGGCCGGCGGCGACGACGCGGACGAGGACCGCAACGCCGATCGCCGCCCCCACGACGCCGTTCACGCGACGGCGGGTCGCGATGAGCTGCGAGGCGAGCGCGGCGGCGCCGGCGAAGACCGCGGCGATCAGCCCGAACGCCGCCCCGAACGCCCACGCGGTCGCGGCGTCCATCCCGAGCGCCGTGTGGGTCGCACCGACCGCGATCGCGAGCGCGAGGTGCACCGTGAGCAGGGCTGCCAGCGCCGAGCCGAGCAGGCCGCGGGGGGAGAGGGTTCCCGCGCGCAGCGGCTCCAGGTGGCCGGTCTCCTCGGCGCCGCGGAGCAGCTTGCTCGTCGACAACATGCCCCAGATCGCGACGAGCAGCACGGCGAACCCGCCCCACCGCCAGAGCACGAACCCCTCCAGCGTCGCCAGTTCCACGGCGCGACCGAACAGGGCCTCGAGGGCGGGGATGCCCTCGACCGTCCGGGCGAGACCCTGACGCTCCGACTCGGTCGGGAACGTGTCCTCGTAGGCGACGATCATCCCGGAGCCGACCCCGGTGAGCAGCCCGATCCAGATCAGCGCCTGGGTCCGCAGCGACCGGAGGTGGTGGCGGTACGCGCGCAGGTGCGCGCCCCGGGCGGCGGCTGTCCCGGCAGGACGCGGCGGCTCCCCGGTCGTCCCCGTTGTCTGAGCGGGACCGGTCGCGGTCGTCATCGTCCTCGCCGTCCGGGCGCACCGGTCCCGCCGCTGGAGGCGGCGGCCTCGTCGTAGTAGGCGTGGAACAGCTCCTCGAGCGAGGGCTCGCGGATCTGGATGGTCGGGACCTCGGCTGCGGCGAGTGCCTTCAGCAGCGGGTCGGTGGAGCCGGTGAGCTGGAGGCGGATCACCCCGTCGCCGACGGTGACGTCGCTCACCCCGGGGACGTTCGCGAGCGACGGGGGCTCGCCGACGAACGTCGCCTCGACCGTCTGTGCGTGGAGGTGTCGGAGCTCCTCGAGGGTCCCGTGCTCGACGAGCACACCCTCGCGGAGGACGGCGACACGGTCGCAGACGGCTTCTACCTCCGAGAGGATGTGGCTGGAGAGCAGGATCGTCTGGCCGCGGCGCCGCGCCTCGCGGAGGCAGTCCTGGAAGGTCGCCTCCATCAGCGGGTCGAGTCCGCTCGACGGCTCGTCCATCACGAGCAGCGGCGCGCGGATCATGAGCCCGGCGATGACCGCGATCTTCTGGCGGTTGCCCTTGGAGTAGCTTCGGCCGCGCTTGTCCGGGTCGAAGGCGAAGCCCTCGACGAGCTCGTCCCGGTAGTCGCGGTCGTAGGCGCCGGCGATCTCGCCGAGGAGGTCGAGCATCTGGCGTCCGGTCAGCTGGGGCCAGACGCTGAACTCCCCGGGGACGTAGGCGAGGTGTCGGTGCGCGGCCACGGGGTCCGCCCACGCGTCGATCCCGAAGACCTCGGCGCGTCCGGCGGTCGGTCGGAGGAGACCGAGCAGCATCCGCAACGTCGTCGTCTTGCCCGCGCCGTTCGGCCCGAGGAGACCGACGATCTCGCCCTCCGTGACCTCGAGGTCCAGGCGGTCGACGGCGGTGAGGTCACCGAAGCGCTTGGTCGCCCGCGAGAACCGGACCGCGGGCCCACCGGCGCCGGACATGAGGTCTCCGAGGATCGTCGTCGGGGACCGTGCCCACGTCGGCCCCGC
>CAZADJ010000332.1:0-2621 GCA_964483845.1 uncultured Actinomycetota bacterium
CGCTTTCGCGCTCGTCCAACGCAGTCAGGCGGACCAGGAACGTGCCGCCGCCGAGCGCTCCGAGCGCGTCGCCACCGCCCGGGGGCTCGCCTCGGCCGCGGTGGCCGAGCTCGAGAACGACCCCGAGCGCAGCATCCTCCTCGGCCTCGAGGCGGTACGAACCACCTGGGAGACGGACGGGGACGTGTTGTCTCCCGCGGAGAGCGCACTGCGCCAGGCCCTGCTCTCCTCCGCCGTGGAGCAGCGCATCGAGGCCGGTATCGCGATGAGCATCGCGGCCGACGGGCGGATAGCGACGCTCAGCGTCGACGGGATCCTCACCGTCTGGGACCCCGACACCTGGGAGCCGGTGCTCGAGCTCGAGGGCCAGTCCACCTCGCTGATGGTGAACCCCGGGGACACGCAGGAGACCGGCCTCCACCGCACGGAACGCATCGACTTCTCGCCCGACGGGTCGGCGATCGTCGTGGCCGACGCGGATCTGCGTGGGGCGGTCCGTGACGCCACCACCGGGGAGGTCCTCGTCGAGCTGGACGGCCAGCTCACCCGACCGACGTTCAGCCCCGACGGTGAGCTCGTCGCCGCCGTGTACCCCCAGGAGTCCGACACACCGCACGACGCGGGACGGACGGTCGGCATCTGGGATGCGACGACCGGCGAGCTCCTGCACGAACTGGACGGGCAGTCGGGCAACGTCTGGAGCCACGCGATCAGCGCGGACGGCTCGCTGCTCCTCACTGGGCACCATCACACGGTCGCGGTCCAGCTGTGGGATGTCGAGAGCGGGGAGGTCCTGTGGAGCGTCCCACAGGGGGAGGGGCTGCGGCAGGTGCACGCGCTGGCGTTCCACCCGGACGGAGAGCGTTTCGTCCTCGGGGCCGTACTGGGTGTTCTCCAGGTGCGCAGCCTCGCCGACGGGGAGCTCCTCCAGACGTACGTGGGTCACGATGAGGGGGGCAGGGTCGACGGTGCGGACTTCAGCGAGGACGGCCACCGTCTCGTCACGGGCGGGGACCGCAACGTCCGTGTCTGGGACGTCGAGACCGGCGAGCAGCAGATGGTCCTCCGCGGGCACACCCAGCACGTGCAGGGCGTCGCCTTCACCGACGACGACGACCGCGTCGTCTCGACGAGCGAGGACGGCACGACCCGCGTCTGGGACGTCCGCTTCGACAGTGGTCACGAGTACGCGGCGCTCCCCGGCATCCCACCGCCGGCGGGGATCCTGACGGGCTTCAGCCCCGACGGTCGTCACCTCCCCGTCCCCGAGGCGGATGGGACGGTCCGCGTCTGGGAGGTCGCGACCCTGGAGGAGGTGCTCGTGCTCCCCCACGACGACCCCGTGAACATCGTGAGCTACAGCCCCGACGGGGAGATCCTCGCGACGGCGGAGATCCGGGGCTACTACGACGGCCCGCGGGACGAGTGGGTGGACGTGGTCCACCTGTGGGACGCGGGGACGGGTGACCACCTCGGTGTGCTCACCGAGTCCCCCGGGCCGGTCTTCGACATCGTCTTCAGCCCCGACGGGTCCGTCGTCCTCACCGCGGAGGCCCAGGAGCTGCGTGCCCGCGACGTCGACACCGGCGAGGAGCTGTTCTCCTACTTCCACGATCCCGGGCTCGCGATCGCGGGTGCGTACACGCAGGACGGGGAACGGATCGTCTTCGTCGGGCAGAACGCGGCGCTCGTCCTCGACGCGGTGACCGGCGAGGTGATCCACGACCTGATCCGGCAGGAGACCGCGGTGCTGAGCGCCGTCGTCGTCGACGGGGACCGCGTCGTCACGGCCGACCTCGCGGGACGTGTGCGCCTGCACGACATCTCGACGGGCGAGGAGATCCGTACCGTCCGGGAGGAGGCTGGATGGGCCAGCGTCGACGCGTGGGAGGACCTCCTCGTCATCGGGACGACCGACGGGCTCGCGCTGCGGGACCTGGAGAGCGGGGACGCGCGGTTCGAGGTCTCGCACGGTCTGCCGGCCCCGAACGTCCGCATCAGCCCCGACGGGCGCTACATCGTCGCTCCGACGTGGGGGGGGCCGGTCCACGTCCACGTCATCGACCCCGACGATCTGCTCCGCGTCGCGCACGACAGGCTCACGCGCTGGTGGACCGAGCAGGAGTGTGAGGAGTTCCTCCAGCGTGCCTGCCCCGACCCGGTGTCGTGAGCGCGGCGCCGGGCCGCGATGCGGAGCGTCCGGTCGTGATACGTGTGAAGTGGACCACTCGCCATCGGACGGTCACGTCAAGTCCACGGTTCCGCCGCCGGATCAAGGGGCGCAGGAACGGTGGCGGCTGAAGGAGGGGCGCGTCCGGACGTACCGGCTCACGCCCGGCCCGCTGCGCACGGCCGAGAGCTGGCTGTCGGAGCAGCGGGACCTGTGGGAACGTCGGCTCGACCAGCTCGACGGGCACCTGTACGAGATGAAGGAGGACGGACCATGACCACCACGCCGTCGACCCCTCCCTCCGGGGACCACGACCCGGAGCTCGACCTGCTCCTCGAGCGCCTCGTCGACGTCCCGGTCGAGCTCGTCTGGAAGGCGTGGACCGAGCCCGAGCACCTCAAGCAGTGGTTCACCCCCGAGCCGTACGAGACCGTCGAGTGCGACATCGACC
>CAZADJ010000333.1:0-2599 GCA_964483845.1 uncultured Actinomycetota bacterium
CCGAGCCCTGGTCGATCCCGGCCCTGTCCGAGGCCGCCGGGCTCGACGCGACGCGCGGGTTCCAGATCCTCGCGTTCACCGGGATGTTCCTCGGCTTCGCGATCAAGGTGCCGATGTGGCCGTTCCACACGTGGCTGCCGGACGCGCACACGGAGGCGCCGACCGTCGGCTCGGTGCTGCTGGCCGGCGTGCTGCTGAAGATGGGGACCTACGGCTTCATCCGCATCGCCCTGCCGATCCTGCCCGACGGGGCGGTGTTCTACGCGCCGATCATCGGGGTGCTCGCCGTGATCGCGATCATCTACGGGGCGCTGTGCTGCCTCGCCCAGACCGACGTGAAGCGGCTGATCGCGTTCTCGTCGGTCGGGCACATGGGCTTCGTGATGCTCGGCGTCGCCTCGCTCACCGAGCGCGGCATCCAGGCGGCGCTGTTCGGCAACATCGCCCACGGGGTGATCACCGGGCTGCTGTTCTTCCTCGCCGGGTCGTTGCACGAGCGCTACCACACGCGCGAGATCGGCGAGATCGGCGGCGGCATGTTCGTGAAGATGCCGCGCTACGGGGCGCTGCTCACCTACACGGCGATCGCGTCGCTCGGCCTGCCGGGCCTCGCCGGGTTCTGGGGCGAGTTCCCCGCGCTGTGGGCGGCGTTCAACCCGGCTGAGGCGCTCGCCCCGTTCGGCGGGCTGTACATCGCGCTGGTCGTCGGCGGTGCGGTCGGCACCGTGCTCACCGCCGCGTACTTCCTGTGGCTGCTGCAGCGGGTGAACCTCGGCCAGCCGCCGGCGCGCTGGGAGGGCGAGGCGATGGCCGACGTGATGCCGCTCGAGTGGGTCGCCTGGGCACCGCTGGCGGTGCTGATCCTGCTGCTCGGGCTCGCCCCGTTCATCGTCTTCGGTGTGCAGGCCGATGCGGTCGCGCAGCTGATCGGCTTCGTCGGGGTCGGGGCGTGAGCGACGTCGGGGCGCGCCGGGCGGACCGGGAGGCGACGTCGACCGTGGTGGCGATGCACCTCGCCCAGGAGGGGACGTAGGCGATGGCACCGACGCAGCTCGCCCAGGGAGCCACCGAGGTCGGTCGGTACACGATGGACTGGTACGCGGTCAGCCCCGAGATCGCGATCGGGCTGACCGCGCTCGTGGTCCTCGCCGCCGACTTCTACCTGACGGGCGACAACAAGCGGTTCCTCAACCCGCTGACCGCGATCGGCGCGATCGTCGCGGCGGGCCTGGCGCTGTCCCTGTGGGGGCAGGACCGGCAGGTCTTCGACGGCATGTTCGTCGTCAACGACTACGCGATCGTGTTCAAGCTGCTGTTCCTCGGCAGCCTGCTCGCGATCCTCGCGGTGAGCTACAACTACTTCTCCGAGGGCCGCTACTTCCAGGGCGAGTACTACTTCCTGCTCGTCTCGGCGTTCGCGGGGATGATCGTCCTCGCGTCCGCGCGCGATCTGCTGCTCATCTTCGTCGCGCTGGAGACCATCTCCATCCCGGCGTTCGTGATGGCGGGGCTGCGCAAGCGCGACCTGTACTCGTCCGAGGCGGCGTTGAAGTTCTTCCTCATCGGCGTCCTCGCGGTGGCGGCGATGCTGTTCGGGATGTCGTTCGTCTACGGCGCGGCCGGCACCACCTACCTCCCCGACATCGCGGCCGCGCTCGCCGCCGAGACCGCCCCGGCGCCGATCCTCCTCGGCGGGATGCTGCTGGTGATCGTCGGGTTCGGCTTCAAGGTGTCGGCCGTCCCCTTCCACTTCTGGGCGCCCGACACCTACTCCGGGTCGCCGCTGCCGGTCACGGCGATGCTCGCGGTCGCCTCGAAGGCGGCCGGGTTCGTCGGGCTCGTGGTGATCTGCTTCATCGCGTTCGAGCCGTACGCGCACGTCTGGGCGCCGGCGCTCGGGGTGCTGGCCGTCGTGACCATGACGATCGGGAACCTGCTCGCGCTGCAGCAGCGCGACATCGTGCGCCTGCTCGCCTACTCGTCGATCGCGCACGCCGGCTACGTGCTGGTGCCGTTCGGGCTGGCGGAGGCCGGCGCGTTCGAGACGAACCAGATCGCGGTCGAGGCGGTGCTCTTCTACCTCATCGCCTACGCGGTGATGAACATCGGCGCCTTCGCCGTCGCGATCGGAGTGAACCGGCACACCGGCAAGCGGTCTGTGCGCGACTTCGCCGGCCTCGGCTACCGCTCGCCCACGCTGGCGATGACGTTCACGATCTTCCTCCTCGCGCTGGGTGGGGCGCCGCTCACCGTCGGTCTGTGGGCGAAGGTGATCGTGTTCTGGGCCGCGGCGAGCACCGCCGCGTACGTGCTGGCGGCCGCGGTCGTGATCAACTCGGTGATCGGGTTCTTCTACTACCTCCACGTCATCCGGACGATGTGGTTCGAGACCGCCGAGCCCGGCGCGCCGCTGTTCCGGCCCGGCACGGTGCTCGCGTCGACGAGCGTGGTGCTCGCGACGGTGACGGTCCTGCTCGGTGTCGTCCCCGTGTTCTGGAACGTGCGCGTCGGCGACGACATCACCGGTGAGACCGCCGGAGTCGAGGCGGCCGAGGTCATCGAGTCCCCAGAGGCGACGGACCCCTGACGCCACGGGCCC
>CAZADJ010000334.1:0-2596 GCA_964483845.1 uncultured Actinomycetota bacterium
TGGCTACTACGTCGAATCGGCTGAGTGGTGCTACCCGGACTGAGCGCCATGCGGGAGATCCGTCACCCTCGGGGATAGCCCGTCAAGCAAGCTGGTGCAGCTGCGGGCGATGCTGACCATCGCGCGTCCGTTGCTTCTAGCTCCCGACCGCGGGACGGTTGCGGAAGATGGTTCCAGGACCGAGACTCATGTCACGGACTGGAGGAACGACCGTGAGACGTCGAGTGGCCGACGGGACGTACGTCTGGGGCTGGCCCCGGCTCACGGTCAACGACGCACCCAACGGCACGAACCGAGTGGTCTTCGCTGTCCGACTTCAGCTCTTCCGAATCGCACGTAGGTTCGCGTACACACGACGTGGTCTCACGGTGGCGTGGGCGGTCACGACTTGCCTTAGCGTGGGCAGTGGATTGATCGTCCTATCGGTGACGGAGTCCCCAGGTTGGGCCGTCGTGACGGCAGCGCTCATTCCGGTGCTCCTGCTGACCGTCCTTCGACACCGCGTGATCCGCGTGCGCCGCCCGTCAGGGCCGCCCAGTGGTGTCCGTGAGCCGAGACGGCCGCCCGAGCCGTCTGGGGACGAGATGCTGAGCCGTCCACTCGCCTAGCTTCGCCGGGTCCTACCCGGGCTGAACGCATGAACTGGACTCCCGTCAGCCTCGGGAACCCCCGCTCCCCATGGTCGCAGCGGGTGATGCAACACTTTCTAGGACGCCATCGTCAGCCCAGAGACGAGATCAGTCGAGATCGCCGGGGTCGAAGATCCAAAGGGCGTTGTGACCCCCCTCATGTGCTGCCCCGGCGATGAGGACCTGATCGCCGGTGGAGACGGGACGTCCGAACACCAGGTCGGGCATGGGGACTTGAGTCCAGGTGTGGGCTTCGAGGTCGAACAGGGCGGCTCGCCCGCAGAACAGGCCGAACACGTAGCCGTCGAGTAGCGCACTGTGCGGGTAGCACTCGCCGATGGTGAAGGGCACGTCAGCGACCTGTTGCCACTGGTCGGTCTGGGGATCGTAGACGGCCGTGTTCTCGATGTAGTCGACCGCGACGAGGAGCTCGCCTGTCCACGTGACCGTCGACGCCTGCGGGGACAGCGGGCTGGCAGGCAGTTCGCGCCAGATGTCGGTCGCCGGGTTGTAGGCCAGGCCGATCGCGTACTCTGTGGTCGCGTGGTTGTTGCCGTCTTGGCGGGCTCCGACGACGATCATCTCCGTGCCTGTCCATGCCGCCTCGGCGACGTTGAGAGCGATCGGTGCTGGTGACATCTCCGTCCAGCTGTCGGCGTCCGGGTCGTAGATCGCGCCGTCTTCGTGGGGTCGGCTGCGGTCGACGTCGCTCCAGACGATCATCTGACGGCCGGTCCAGACGTGGGCGGCCGGTGTGCGCGCCGCGACGGGTGTATCGGGCAGGCTCCGCCACGTGTCGGTCGCAGGGTCGTAGGCAGCGCCCCCGCCACCACCCCAGATGATCACTTCGGTTCCGGTCCACACCCCGGCGGCGTTCGACGCGTGTACCGGTGCCGCCGGTAGACACCGCCACGTTTGCTCCTCGAGGTCGAAGATGGCGGCGTCGTTGTGGGTGGTTGCGCCGTAGCGAGTGTCACCGCCGAAGTAGAACAGGCCGTGGTCGGTCCATACCGATGTGGCGCGGGCGCGGACGAACGGCGGTTGCGGCAGCGACGTCCAGCCGCCGGGCAGGGTCTCGTCCTCATGGGCGGGCGGACGCTCCCGACAGTCGGACATCTCCGATCCCTGTCTTGTCGCCTCGTCGGTCACGTCGTCGGCCTCGGATGTGTCGGGATCGTCGGGGAGCGTGTCGACCGGCTCGTCGGGCTGGTCGATGATCTCCACGCGGGACTCACCCAGATCCCAGAGGGCAACCGCCCCGCCGGCGGTCACGGCCACGACGAGCAGTACGACGGCCGCGCTCAGCTTGACCGTTCGACGACGCGCCCGGGCGATCGCGTCCTCGGGGCCGGGCAGCTCCACGCTCGTCTGCTCGGCCTGCTCGCGCAGGCTTTGGCGGATGCGGTCTTCGATCTTCATCAGTCGTCCTCTAGCCGTTCGCGCAGGTGACGAAGCGCCCAGTGCTGCCGGCTCTTGACCGTGCCCTCGGGGATGTCAAGTGCGACCGCGACATCCTCGATCGACCAATCGAGATAGAAGCGCAGGACCAGCACCGCCCGATGCTCCTCCGACAGCTCAGCGATAGCGGCGAGCACCGCCGGATCAGCGACCTCCGGCGCAGGCTGCGCGTCCGTGCGCGCTCTGCCAAGAACCTCACGAGCCAGCCGCCGCAGGCGTGAGCGCGCCCAGTTCAGCCCGACCCGGTACAGCCACCCGCCAGGGTTCGCGTACGAGGCGACCTCATCCCACCGTCGCCACGCGCGAGCCATCGCCTCCTGGGTAGCGTCTCGGGCCAGCTCCGCGTCACCGAGCGTCACGACCAGAGCGCGCAACACCTGGTCCTGATGGCGGCGGTAGAAGTCGGCATAGCCTGCGCGACCGCCATCAGGCGCCACGCCACGGCTCGACCCCTGTGATGTGCTCACGGTCAAGTGGCGCTCCGAGACTCGACACCCCCGATGCTGTCA
>CAZADJ010000335.1:0-2585 GCA_964483845.1 uncultured Actinomycetota bacterium
CCGACCGAGCGGAGGGCGGGCCGGTCGACGCGGCCAGGCCGGGGGTCGCCCAGCTCGGGTCCTTGGACGTCTCAGACCGCTCGATCGGGATCGCCACGTTCCCCGACCGGACACCGACCGACGCGGACGCCCAGCGCCTCGAGGACCTCGGGCTCGAGGTCCAACTGATGAGCAACCTCCCCATGGCGATCGTGCGCGGCCCGATCGACGCGATGCTGACCGCGGTCGAGCGGGGGTACGCGTACGACGTCTACCCGAACGAGCGGCTGGAGACCTTCGACCGGACCTCGAGCGCCGCGATCGGCGCCGACACCGTCTGGGAGGACCTCGGCTACGACGGCAGCGGCGTCGGCGTCGCGGTGATCGACACCGGGGTCGACGCCACCCACCCCGACCTCGAGGAGCGGGTGACGCACAACATCAAGATCCTCGGCTCGGAGTACGTCGAGAGCTACAACGACGAGTTCTCCATCATCGTCCCGGTCGACGAGGGCCCGTACAACAACAGCGACACCTCGGGCCACGGCACCCACGTCGCCGGGATCGTCGCCGCGGACGGCTCCGGGGACGCCGAGCTCGTCGGTGTCGCTCCCGGCGCGGACATCATCGGCTACGGCGCCGGTGACGTCCTCTTCCTCTTCACGGTCATCGCCTCGTTCGACCACGTCCTCGAGCACCACGAGGAGTGGGGTATCCACGCCACCAACAACTCCTGGGGCTCGAGCTGGCGGCCCTTCGACCCGCTCCATCCGATCAACCTGGCGACCCGCGCCCTGTACGACGAGGGCATCGTCACCGTCTTCGCCGCCGGCAACAGCACCGAGGAGATGCAGCTCAACCCGTGGTCGATGGCGCCCTGGGTGATCTCGGTCGGTTCGACCACCCTGTCGGCCGAGCGCTCCGGGTTCAGCTCCGGCGGCCTCAAGTACGACAACTCCCTGCCGGTCGAGCTCCCCGAGGACGGCCACCTGCGCTTCACCGGCGACCGCATCGGCGTCTACAACCCCGACGTGAGCGCCCCGGGGACCAGCATCAACTCGGCCGGGACGCCGACCGGGGCCGGCGTGCTCTCGCCGACCGAGCCGGGCGGCAGCACCGAGCTGTCCGGCACCTCGATGGCGGCGCCGCACGTCGCGGGTCTCGTGGCGCTCCTGTTCGAGGCGAACCCCGACCTCACGCCCGAACAGGTGAAGCAGGTCCTGCAGGTCACCGCGACCGACATGCGCGACGGCTCCCCGTTCTGGCACTCCGGCTACGGCTTCGTCGACGCCGCAGCCGCGGTGGAGCTCGTCACGAGCGACCGCTTCCGCAACGCCCCCGAACAGACCCTGCGCGTCCTGCAGCGCCGGGCCGACCGCGACGTCCTCGCGGCCCGCGAGCACCGCGTGCTCGTCTCCGACCACTTCTGGTTCGAGGCGCTGCCGGTCTCGCTCGGCGGCTCCGACGCCTACGAGCTGACCTTCGAGGTCGACTCGGCGACCGAGGCGATCCGGGCGACCACCTCGTTCGCCGCCGACCTGGGGCTGGTCGGCATCAACCTGCTCCACGACTGGAGCCTCACGCTTCGCGACGCCGCCGGGGAGGTGGTCAGCGACGAGTACGAGTGGTCCGGCAGCGCTGGTCTCACCACCCTCCAGACCGACGTCCCCGAGGACGCCGAGTTCGGCGAGTGGACGCTCGAGGTCGCCGGCGAGGTCTTCGCGGCCGACGGCGAGGTGCTGCACAACCGCACCGTCTCCGTCGCGATCGCCCAGCTCGAGGAGCAGGAGGCCGTCGTCGACGAGCCCGACTTCACGCCGCGCGACACCATGGAGATGTTCTTCGTCGGCGACGTCCCGGACGGGGCGGGGGACGCCGGCGACGGCACCGCGAGGGCCTCGAGCGGTCCGTCCGTCGCCCCGTCACCGGAGGGCTGCACGTTCACCGAGGAGGGGGTGGCCGGCGGCGGGATGACGCTCGCCTCCCCCGAGGACGAGGGGTGCGAGGCCGGCTTCGTGGGCTACGCGTGGAACTACGGCGCCGGTATCCCGGCGACCTTCGTCTCGGAGCCCCTGGATGCGGACACCACGTTCGGCGGTCAAGCGACGCTGGTCACCTACCTCGCCGAGGCGTGGCAGCCGGTCTGGAGCCAGGCGTTCGCGACGACGCTCGCCTACGAGATCTCCGCGGTCGGCCCCGACGGCGACCGGATCGCCATCGCCGGCGGCGACATCGACGAGACGCCGGCGGTCGGCCCGGAGGCGGAGCGCGGCGAGTACACCTTCGAGGTCCCGGTCACCGAGGTGCCGGCCGGCTACAGCATCCGGATCGACATGCGCTTCAGCGGCTTCTACACCTCGGCGATGCGGATGCTGTACGGGGGCGACGAGTTCGCCGACGCCGGCCTGACGCTGACCACCGACCGGATGCTCGGGAACCGCGTCGATGCCGGCCCCGGCGGCGACCAGACGATCACGGATCCGTCGGTGGACTCGGCGGTCGCGGACGTCGCGCTGCCGGCGACCGGCGCACCGGCGTGGATCGTGCTCGCGCTCGGGATGCTGCTGCTCGCGGCGCGCCTGCGCGGAGCGACACGCGCCGGCTGA
>CAZADJ010000336.1:0-2583 GCA_964483845.1 uncultured Actinomycetota bacterium
GCCGCCGTGGTCGCCGCCGCGCTGGGCGGGTCCGTCGCGAAGCTCGGCCTCGTCGTGGCGCTGCTGGCCTCGACCCCACGTGAGGTCATCGACGCAGAGGTCGTGGCGGCGATCACGCTGACCGCACTCGTGCTGCTGCTGGCCGCCGTCTCGTGGGCGGTCCTGCGGCAACCGAGCGTCTGGTGGATCGAGCCCGGCGCCGCCGACGGTGACCACCTGGGGACCCGGGAAGACGGAAGGACGCACGCATGAGCGGGGGTGCGATGCTCGTCGCCGCCGAGGACGGCGGGTTCCACGTGCCGAGCCTCGACGAGCTCTTCTACTACCCGCCGTACTGGTGGTCGGAGAACTGGACCTTCTTCGGGCTCTTCGACATCGGCTTCAACCGTGTCGCCATGCTGTCGTTCCTGTCGGTGGTGGTCGTCGGCGGGCTGATGTACGGCGCGTTCGGCAAGCCGGATATCGTGCCCGGCAAGTTCCAGGCCGCGATGGAGAGCTTCGTCAGCTTCATCCGCGACTCCATCGTCCTCGAGGTGATCGGTCGCGACGGACTGCGGTTCGTGCCGTTCCTCTCCGCCCTGTTCCTGTTCATCTGGGTGAACAACTTCTTCAAGGTCACCCCGTTCATCATCTTCCCGACGACCGGGCGCATGGGGCTGCCGGCGTTCCTCGCCATCATGGTCCTGCTGATCTTCCTCATCATCGGGATGAAGGAACAGGGCCCGGTCGGCTACTTCAAGAACATCATGATCCCGCCGGGCGTGCCGTGGCCGGTGCTGATCATGCTCGCACCGATCGAGCTGATATCGACGGTCCTCGTGCGGCCCTTCACGCTGGCTATCCGTCTGTTCGCCAACATGATGGCCGGCCACATCCTGATCGCGCTGTCGACGATCGCCGTGAACGCCTTGCTCTTCGACGTGCACGGCCTCGACTTCAACGTCGGCTGGACGCTGCCGGTGGGCGTGTTCATGCTCGTCTTCGGTGCGCCGGCGGTCTTCGCGTTCGAGATGATGGTCGCCACCCTGCAGGCCTACATCTTCACCATCCTGACCGCCGTCTACATCGCCGGTGCGCTCCACCCGGAGCACTGACCGGTACGCCGACGCAGTGGACCCACCGGACACGACGAGACCTACGACAAGGAGACAGCACGATGGAGATCCCCCTGATCCTCGCCCAGGAGAACCTCGGCAACGGGGCCGTCTACGGCCTGGCCGCGATCGGCCCCGGTATCGGCATCGGCTACCTCGTCGGGAAGGCGGTCGAGGCGATGGCGCGCCAGCCGGAGGCCGCCGGCATGGTGCGCACGACGATGTTCCTCGGGATCGCGTTCGTCGAGGCGCTGGCGCTGCTGGGGTTCGTCCTCGCGTTCATCATCTGAGCCCCCCGTCCGCCGGCGCCGCGGACGTACGGCCGGAGGTCGTACGCCCGCCGCCGCTGAACCGGTGAGGGGCCCCGAAGGAGGCACCACATGACCGTGACGGACCTGATCCTCGCTGCCGAGCCCGGCAACGGCGCCGAGCGGGATGCGCTGGAGGTGATCCTGCCGCCCGCTGCGGAGCTGTTCTGGGGGGCGATCGCGTTCGCGCTCGTCTACGTCCTCGTCGCGAAGCTCGCCTTCCCGAAGATCAACGAGCTGCTCGAGGAGCGTGCCGCGAGCATCGAGGGGAAGATGCACGAGGCGGACGAGCGCCTCGAGGAGGCGGAGCAGACCAGGACGCGGTACGAGCGCCAGCTCAGCGAGGCCCGCGACGAGGCGACCCGTATCGTCGACGACGCCCGCCAGGAGGCCGAGGAGCAGCGCCGCCAGATCATCGCGCGTGCCGAGGGCGAGGCCGAGCAGGTCCTCGAGCGGGCCCGGGCGGAGATCGCGACGGAGCGCGACCGCGCGATCCAGCAGCTGCGCGCGGAGCTCGCCCGCCTGTCGGTGCGGCTCGCCGAGAAGATCATCCAGCGTGAGCTCGACGTCCGCGCCCACGAGGACCTCGTGGACCGCTACATCGACGGCCTCGCGTCCAGCAACGGCGGCACGCCGCAACGTGAGGGAGCAGATGGCTGACCGCACGAGATCCTACGCGGAGGCGATCCTGGACATCGCCCGTGGCGAGGACGCGCTCGGCGTCATCGACGACGAGCTGCTGCAACTCGCCGCGGCGATGCGCGACAGCGACGACCTCCACCGTGCGCTGAGCGACCCGCAGACGCCGGTCTCGCGACGCCTCGAGGCGATCGACGAGCTGCTCGCCGGCGCGAGCGGGGCGACCCGCGCGGCGGTGTCCCTGCTCGTGTCCAGCGGCCACGTGCGGGATCTGGACGAGATCGCCCACATCGTCGCCGACCGGGCTGCGGCCGAGCGCGGGAAGGCCGTGGCCGAGGTCTGGGTCGCGCGCCCCCTGACGGACGATCAGCACGAGCGGCTGCGCCGGGGGCTCGAGTCGGTGACCGGCAAGCAGCTCGAGCTCAAGGTGTTCGTCGACGAGTCGGTCGTCGGTGGCGTGCGCGCGAAGGTCGGCGACACCGTGATCGACGGCACGCTGGCTCGACAGCTCGACTCCCTGCGGGGCCGTGTCGGCGCATGAG
>CAZADJ010000337.1:0-2582 GCA_964483845.1 uncultured Actinomycetota bacterium
GATCGCGACCGTGAGCAGGGTGCGCCACCCGCCGGCGATCGGGAGGTTCCTCGCCGTGTAGTCCCAGTCGATGCCCGGGACGAGGCTGACGAGGTCCGCGAGCTGGAACATCACCGCGTTCAGGTAGCCGGAGCGCGAGAAGATGAGCAGCATCACCGCGCCCGAGACGATCGTCGGCACCCCGAGGGGGATCAGGACGACGGTGCGGACGAACCCCCGGCCGCGGAAGCTCTTGTTCAGCGCGAGCGCCGTCGCGAGCCCGATACCGAGCTCGAGGACGATACCGAGCAGCGCGACGATGATGGTGTTCCAGATCGCGCGCAGGAACACCGGGTCGGCGAAGATCGCCTCGTAGTTCGCCAGCGACGGGAAGTCGCCGGCGAACCGCGCCGTCAGCGAGACCCGGAAGGTGTCGACGATCGGCGCGAACGTCAGGACCACGAGGTAGAGGACCAGCGGCGTGACCAGCAGGATCTCCAGCTGGTTGTCCTTGAACCAGGCCACCAGCCGGTCCTTGCGGGGTTCCGGCGTGGGGGTGAAGTCGACCGTCGCTTCCTGAGCGGTCATCGCTGTGACTCCGGAGGTTCGCTGTGCATCCGGTGGGGCTCCCTCACTCGAAGATCGACTCGCCGGTCTCGGGATCGAAGAAGTGCAGCCGCCGCGTGTCGACCGCGATCTCGATGCGCTCGCCCATGGTGGCGCTCGTGGTGGGCGCGAACCGACCGACGAACTGCGCCTTCTTCTCCTTGGCGGCCTCGACCGTCTCCGCGGCCTCGCCCCGATCCTCGGCGAGCTCCTTCGTGTCCTCGGTCATCACCGGTGGCGCGTCCACCTCGAAGTGGACGTAGACCTCGGAGCCCATCGCCTCGGTGAGGTCGACGGTGGTGCTGATGCGCCGGTCCTCGGGGGTCTCCGGCTCCAGCTCGAGGTCCTCCATGTCCTCCGGGCGGATACCGAAGATGACCCGCCGGCCGTCCATCTGCTTCAGCCGGGGTCGGCGCTCCAGGACCTCGTCTTCCACGCGCAGCCGTTGCTGCCCGAAGCTGACGTAGGCTCCGCCGTCGGTGACCTCGAGGTCGGCCTCGATCAGGTTCATCGACGGGGAGCCGATGAAGCCGGCGACGAATAGGTTCACCGGGCGGTCGTAGAGCTCCTGCGGGGGCGCGCACTGCTGGAGCTCGCCCTTGCGCATCACGGCGACCCGGTCCCCCATCGTCATGGCCTCGGTCTGGTCGTGGGTGACGTAGAGGGTCGTCGTGCCGAGGTCCTTCTGGATGCGCAGCACCTCCCCGCGCATCTGCACGCGCAGCTTCGCGTCGAGGTTCGACAGCGGCTCGTCCATCAGGAAGGCCTGCGGGGCGCGCACGATCGCGCGGCCCATCGCGACGCGCTGGCGCTGACCGCCCGAGAGGGCCTTCGGCTTGCGGTCGAGCAGGTCCTCGATCCCCAGCACCTCCGCCGCCTCCCGGACCTTGCGCTGCATCTCGTCCTTCGGGACCTTGCGCAGCTTCAGGCCGAAGCCGATGTTCTCCCCGACCGTGAGGTGCGGGTAGAGCGCGTAGTTCTGGAACACCATCGCGATGTCCCGGTCCTTCGGCGGGAGGTCGGTGACGACCTTGCCGCCGATCGAGACATCGCCCTCGCTGATGTCCTCGAGTCCGGCGACCATCCGCAGGGCGGTCGACTTCCCGCACCCGGACGGCCCGACGAGGATGACGAACTCCCCGTCTCCGATGTCGAGGTCGAGGTCGATGACGGCGTGGGTGCCGTCGGGGTAGACCTTGTTGATCTCGTCCAAGGTGACTTCAGCCATGCCGCCTCCCGCTAGCGCACGCCCGATCCTGCTACCGCGCTCCTACCACTTCGGTCGGAAGCCGCGCGAAGACTAATCGAACATCGCCGCTGGGTCTAGGGTCCGAGGTCCCCCCGCAGGTCCCTCACCGTCGCGACGGCGTACTGGCCGGCCGACAGGTAGTAGAGGATCGTGAACGACAGCAGGCCGACCCAGGCGGCGGTGTGGAGCTGACCGGAGTCCAGCGCGGCACCCAGGAGGAAGACCGGCAGGGTGAACATCAGCCCGAACGTCGCCGCCTTGCCGAGGTCGGTGACCGGCGGCGGGTCGACGCCGCGGGTGACGAGCGCGATCCCGCCGGTGAGGACGAGAGCGTCCCGGGCGACGAGCACGGCGACGATCCACAGCGGCAGGATCCCGGAGACGATCATCGCCACCCCCACGACGATGATGAGGAGCCGGTCGCTGATCGGGTCGAGGAGCTGGCCGATGCGCGACACCTGGTCGAAGCGCCGGGCGATCCAGCCGTCGACGAAGTCGGTGCCGGCGATCAGGGCGACGACGACGAGGGCGCGCAGCTCGTGGCCGCCGACGATGTCGAGGTAGACGATCGGCAGCGCCAGGATGCGCACCAGCGAGATGAGGTTCGGGACGGTGAGGATGCGGTCGTGGACCTCGTCCGGCTCGCCGCGGGAGCCGTGACGGAAGACCGGCATCTGGCGACCCCTGCTGCTCGGTCGGGCTGGCCGGACTTGAACCGGCGACCCCTCGTCCCCCAGACGAGTGCGCT
>CAZADJ010000338.1:0-2581 GCA_964483845.1 uncultured Actinomycetota bacterium
GTGTGCTCGTCGGTGCTCACGGATGACACGCTACCGACGTCCCCGCCGTGGGCCGCCCACCGCCGCCCGTCGACTGCCTCCGTCCGTCGACCGCACCGAGCGGGCACCCGTCAGCCGGCCCTGTCCGGTCGGCCTGCGTGACCGGCGGCCTCGCCCTCCTCTGCCCGCCCGAGGTCCTCGTGGATGGTCTCGCCGCGGTGCAGCCGCTGGGCGATGCGGTGCGTCTGGGTGAGGGACCGGACCGTCGGGCTGTGCGCGGCCAGGAACCGCGTCATCCCGATCAGCACGTCGTCGGCCGCCGCGCCGGGGGCGAGGTTCCTGTGCTGGCGGACGCCCGCCTCGAAAATCTGGAAGGCATGGAAGCCGGCGTCCTCGCGGAGCAGGGCGTGGCCGAGCGTGGCGATGGTGGTCTCCGCCCCGGCCGTGGCGAGCAGGTCGGCGACCGCCTGGCCGGTCTCGTCGACGTGCCCCTGCCGGTCGAGCAGCGCGAGCACCTCCTCGACGCCGCGCGCCGCGCCCGACGCCTGCGGACGTGGGCGCTTGGGGACGTTGAGGAAGCGCTCGAGGTGCACGGACATCGCCGCGTCGAGGACCCCGCGCGCGAGCAGCAGCGAGGGTGCCCGCCGCAGCGCCTGGTCGACGGCGTTCGCGTACGTGAAGGTGTGGTGGACGGTGTCCCAGTCCGAGAGCTCGTTCGAGACCGGGAAGTGCACCGGCCGTCGCGCCGCGGCGTAGGCGACGGCGGTCGCGACCTCCGTCACCGGCGCCCCGCCGCGGATCACCTCACGCAACGTCCCGAGGATCTCCTCGGGTTCCCCGTCCAGGACGACCTCGGCCAGCGCCACGTGGTCGGCCCACCCCCCGTCGGTGCCGCCCCCGGCGTCGAGGTCGTCAGCGATCCCGGCGCGGGCGTCGTCCAGCAGCGCCGCGAGGTCCACCGGGTGGCGCCAGCTCGGCGCCTCCTCCATCCGCCGGGCGCTCACGAGGTTGGGGACGATCGCGGGCAGCACCTCCTCGGCGTGCTCCCAGCCGATGAGGTCGAGCAGTTCGAAGGCCTTGTTGGCGAAGTCGAGCGTGTGGCCCACGTCGAGGAAGAGGTGGTCGGTGCACGCGGCGAACACCATCCCCGCGACCTCGGTCGCCGGCAGCCGGATCCGGATCGCCGTCCGCAGCGTACGCTCGGCCGCGTCCGTGCCCCGCACCTCGACGAAGCGCCGGAACCAGTCGCGGTAGCGCTCCGGGCGGGTCTCGTCGGTCGTGAGCGGCTGCAGGTCGAAGCTCGGGGGCTCGTCGGCGGTGGACCGGGCCACGTGCCGGAGGCCGTGGGTGAGCGCCAGCGACCGGTCTCTCGGGTCGAGCACGTCGAGAACGTTGCCGAGGGCGGTCAGGATCGACAGGCCGCTGCTCCAGCCCGCCTCGCGGTTGCGGACCCCGAACAGCGCCGCCCGGGTGAGCGCCTCGCCCTCGGCATCGATCTCCTCCAGCGCGACCGCCGCCTTGGCGAGGACGAGCGTGATGTCCTGCTCCAGACCCTCGTCGAGCTTCGCGGTCCAGTGCGCGTGCGGGTCGGTCCCGGCGGGGGTCGGGTCGAGCCAGACGACGCCGTCGCGCACGAGCGAGCGGTAGGTCACGACGTCGTCGGCCCAGGGGTCGAAGGTGCACCCGCCGCTGAGCTCGAAGCGCGCATGGTGCCAGTGGCACGTCAGGATCCCGTCGCGCACCGTGCCGCGGTGCAGCGGGAACCCCATGTGGGGGCAGCGGTTGTCGACCGCGTACGTCCGCCCCTCGTGCGCGAACACCGCGACCGCTCCCTCCCCCGTCCGCACCACCCGGACCCCGTCGCGTTCGAGCACGTCGAGCGGGCCGACCTCGACCAGCCCGGCGGTCGCCTCGTCGCCAGCGGTGTCGGCCTCCGGTGCCATGCTCGCCTCCTCCTCGCGCGCCCGACCCCCCGAGTCCGGTGGCCTCCCGACCACGCACCTCCACCGTACGACCGCCGCGGCCGATCGCCTCCGGCGCGGGGCCGGTCCTCGTCTCAGACCTCGGTCGTAGACGGACGCTTCACGCCGGGCCGCGCTCCATCCAGCCGAACAGCACCGCCGGGAGGCGGTCATCACCCGGAGCGCCGGCGTCAGATCGGGGGCCAGGGCCACGGGCGGGGGCCGCTCGGCGGCGGGAACCGCTCCGTGCGAACCACCTCATCGGCCCGCTCCATCGTCGCCTCGACCTCCGGTTCGGAGATGAGCTCCCGGAGGCGGCGACCGACGTCGCTGTCCGCACGGCGCAGCTCGGCGGCGAGCTCCCCGACCCGACGCCGCAGGTCCCCGGGCACCTGCTCACCGGCGAGGTCCCACGCGACCGTGCGCAGCTTGGCCTCGGCGTGGAAGCAGACGCCGTGGTCGACCAGACGGATACGGTCCGCCGCGTCCACCAGGACGTGTCCCGCCTTGCGGTCGGCGTTGTTCACGACGAGGTCGAAGACGACCATGCGCTCGAGCTGGGAGACGATCGTCGGGTCGTGCTCCTCGATCAGGGTGAAGTAGTGCCGCTCGGGGTCGTGCTCCACGAACCGCTGCACGCT
>CAZADJ010000339.1:0-2579 GCA_964483845.1 uncultured Actinomycetota bacterium
TCCGGCCCGGACCGATCCGCCCTGACCGCCCCGGCCGCCCCTCACGTTGGGAGCCACCGTGAACGCCCTGGTCACCGGCTCGTCCCGCCTCGTCGTCCGCGCCCCGGGTGTCGTCGTCGCCGTCGTCGTCGCGCTCACGGTCGTGCTCGCCGCGTTCGCGACCCGCGTCGAGACGGCAGCCGGCAACGAGGGGTTCGCCCCCGACGATGTCCACGTCGACGCGGCAGAGACGCTCGGCGACCGGTTCGGCGCGGCCGGGGAGGAGGTGATGCAGGTCGTGGTGCGTGCCGCGCCCGGCGCGGACCTCATCAGCGCGGACGGGCTGCGCGCGGTCGCGGCCGTGGCCGCCGCCATCACCGAGGCTGACGTCGCGGACCACCTGGCGGTTCGCCCGGACCAACCCCCGGTCGTCGGCCCCTTCGGCCCGGTGATAGCCGCGCTGGCCGAGCAGGGACTCGATCCGACCGAGGTCGACGACGCTACGGTCCGTGAGACGTTCGTGGCGACCTTCGAGGCGCTCGACGAGCAGGACGCGGGGGCGGTGGCCGCGCTCCTCCCCGACGACGCGGACGTCGTCGCCCCGAGCAGCGACACAGCGCTCCTCCTCGTCTTCCTCGGCACCGACGGTTTGCCGACCGCTGCCGTGGAGCGTTTCGACGCGCTGATCGAGGTCCAGAGCGGGCTGGCCCGCGCCGCCGAGTCGGCCGACGTCGCACCCGGCTACGAGGTCTCCGCGTTCAGCTTCCCGCTGCTGTTCTCCGACACCGAGACGGTCGAGGCGGAGCTCGCGCGCCTGTTCGCCACCGCGTTCGCGATCATCGTCCTCATCCTCGCGGTGGTGTTCTGGCTGCGTCCCCACGCCGCGCTGCGCCCTCTCGCGGCGGGTCGACGCACCGTCGCCGACGTGCTGCTGACCATGGCGACGATCGTCGGCGCGATCACGTGGATGAACGGCGGGGCGGCGCTGCTCGGCCCGGGGTACCTCGACGTCATCGGGCGCATGACGGAGGTGACCCAGATCATCCCGATCCTCCTCATCGGGCTCGGCGTCGACTACGCGATCCACCTCACCTCCCGCTACCGCGAGGAGGTGGGGGAGGGGGCGAGCGTCGCGGACGGCGTCGCCCGGTCCATGCGCACGGTCGGGCTCGCGCTCGCGCTGGCCACGGTCACGACCGCCGTCGGGTTCCTGACCAACGTCTTCAACCCGGTCCCCACCCTCCGGGACTTCGGCGTCGTCGCGGCGGTCGGGATCGTGGCGGCGTTCGCGCTGATGCTCACGTTCGTCCCGGCGATGCGGCTCCTGGTCGACCGGCGCGCGGAGCGTATGGGGCGTCTGCCCCGTGCGGCGCTGGCGGGTACCTCCGAACGTGTCCTCCCGCGGGTGATGGCTCGGACGGCGGTGCTGGCCGAGCGCGGTCCGGTCGCCACCCTCGTCGTCACCATCGTGCTCGGCGGCGCGCTCGGCGTGTGGGGCCTGACCCAGCTGGAGACCCGGTTCAGTTCGACCGACTTCGTCCCGCCGGACAACCCCGTGCTGAGCGCGCTCGACACGATCGAGGAGCGCTTCGGCGGTGGGTTCGGCGAGACCACCGAGGTGCTCGTCACCGGTGACGTCGCGACCGTCGAGGCGCACGGGGCGCTCGTCGGTGCGCTCGAGGATCTCGCCGGGATCGAGTGGGTCGTGACCATCGGCGACCAGCCGGCCGCGGAGTCGCCCGTCTCGCTGTTGGCGGCGCTCATCGCGCCCGGACCCGAGGGCGAGCCGATCGCGCCCGCCACCGCCGAGCGTGCCGCAGCCGAGGGCCTCGGCGCGGACCTGCGGTTCCCCGACGGCGCGGACGTCGCCGCCGTGTACGCGACGATGGTCGACGAGTCGCCGGCCCGGGCCGGACGGGTGCTCGCCGTGCGGGACGGATCGGTCACCCACGCTCGCATCGCCATCCGCACGACCGCCGGCGAGGCGGAGGCGGCCGCACTCCGCGACGCCCTCGACGGGGTGTTCGCGCCGCTCGACGCGGCCGGTATGTCCGTGGTCGCCACCTCGAACCCGATCATCAACGCGACCATCGTCTCCGCGCTGCAGGACGCCCAGACCACGTCGATGTCCGTCACGCTCCTGGCGGTGCTCGCGCTGCTGATCGCGAGCTTCTGGTACCGGAGCCGCCGACCGGCGCTCGGTGTCATCACGACCTCGCCGGTGTTGCTCGCGGTGCTCTGGACCTTCGCGATGATGGCCGTGACCGACATCCCGTTCGGACCGGTGACCGCGACGATCGCCGCGCTCGCGATCGGGATCGGCATCCCCTACTCGATCCACGTCACCAACCGGTTCGAGGAGGACCGTCGCCGGCTCCCCACGACCGAAGCGGTGCGGTCCACGGTCCGTCACACCGGTGGAGCGCTCGCCGGATCGGCCCTGACCACGTGCGCGGGGTTCGGCGTCCTGGTCACCTCGTCGCTCACCCCGTTCCGGCAGTTCGGCCTCGTCACGGTCTACGCGGTCGGGTTCGCGCTGCTGGCGGCGATGCTCGTGCTGCCGAGCGCGCTCACGCTCTGGGATCGCTGGCACCGCAGCC
>CAZADJ010000340.1:0-2556 GCA_964483845.1 uncultured Actinomycetota bacterium
GCGGCTCCCGGTCCCTGTGTGACCAGCCTGCCGGCCGCCCCGTACCCTCCCCCGCGTGGAGGAGACACCCCGGCCCCGACTCCCCGCCCGCGCGGCGGTCGTCGCCGTCGCCGCCGCCATCGGCCTCCTGCTCACCGCGGCGGTCGCGTCCGCGCACGCGGTGTTCGAGGAGTCGAGACCCGGCGACGGGGAGGTCCTGGAAGCGGCCCCCGCGGAGGTCGTCGTCGGCTTCGACGAGTCCGTGACGCCACCGGCCGGGGCGCTGCGCGTCTTCGACGGTGACGGCGAGCGCGTCGACCGCGGCGACGCCGCGCTGAGCGGGGACGACCCCACCCGGATCGTCGCCGGCCTCGAGGACGGCCTCGGAGACGGGACCTACGTCGTCGCCTGGCGCGTCATCTCGGCCGACGGACACCCGGCGCGGGGGGCGTTCACCTTCGCGGTCGGCTCGGAGTCGGGGGCTGACCCCGACCTCCTCGCCGAGATACTCGCCGGTGAAGGCGAGCGCGCCTGGTCGGCGGCGGCGACGGTCGGCCGCGGCATCACCTACGCAGCGACGCTGCTCGCCGCCGGTGCGGTCGCGTTCCTCGCGTTCGCCGCACGCAGCCTGTCGGCCGGGCGGCGCCGACCGCTGGCGCAGATCGGCGCCGTCGCGGCGCTCGCCGGCCTCGCGGCGACCCTGCTCGGCGTCCCCCTGCAAGCCGCGATCGAGACCGGCGTCGGCGCGGAGACGTTCGTCCGGGCCGATCTGCTGGCGTCGACCCTCACGGGGTCGTTCGGGCTGAGCGCCGCGGTGCGGATGGTCGGGCTCGCGCTGGTCGCCGCCGGGCTTTGGCGGGGTGTCACCGCGGTCGCGGCGCTCGGAGCCCTGGCCGCCCCGGCCTCGTTCCTGCTCACGGGACACACGGTCACGAGCGACGTGCCGTGGGTGGCGGTCCCCGCCGACGCGGCCCATCTCGGCGCCGGCGCCGTCTGGTTCGGGGGCTTGGTGTTGCTCGCGACGCTGCTGGCGCGGTCGGCGCCCGACGAGGCGGCCGACGTGGCCGGCGTCGTCGCCCGGTTCTCGACGGTCGCGACGGTCGCGGTCGTCGTCGTGATCCTCGGGGGACTCGGCCTCGCGTGGGCGGAGGTGCGCGCGCTGCGGGCGCTGACGGACTCCGCGTACGGCGCCGTGCTCATCGCGAAGGTGCTCCTCGCCGCCGGAGTGGTCGCGATCGGCGCGTACAACAACCGTCGTCTCGTGCCTGCCGTGGTCACCGCGTCGGAGCGGCCCCCGGTCCCGGCCGGCGCGAGCGGCGACGAGCCGCCCCCGGAGAGCGACGGGAGATCGGGACCGTGGCGGCGCCTGCGTCGGACGGTGCGGTGGGAGGCGCTCGGGCTCGTGCTCGTCCTGCTCGTCACCGGTGCGCTCGTCTACCTCCAGCCGGCACGCGAGGCGGCGGGGGTGACGGGTGCGTTCAGCACGTTCGAGGACGTCGGCGACGACCACGAGCTGCACCTCGTCATCGACCCGAACCGGGCTGGCCACAACGAGATCCACGTCTGGGTCACCGAGGCCGAGACCCTGCGACCCCTGCAGGCCCTCGGTGGCGCCGACGTCCAGCTCGAGCTGACCATGCCGGAGCAGGACGTCGGTCCGATCACGGTCGATCCGCGCGGCGCGGGACCGGGCCACTGGCTCCACGCCGGAAGCGAGCTCGCCTTCCCCGGCACCTGGGAGGTCGAGGTCGTGGTGCGCGTCTCCGAGTTCGAGGAGGAGCGCGTCACCGTCGAGGTTCCGGTGAACCCGTGACCACCCACCCGAGGACGGGAGAGACCACGCACGTGCCACCGCGCCGCCGCTCGCCGACGTCTGCGGGGCGTCGGATCGCGCTGGTCGCCACGTTCGCCACCGCGCTTCTCGTGGTGCTCAGCCCCGCCGCCTCCGCCCACGTGCACGCGACGACCGACGACGAGCCCCACCCCGGCACGGTGGTGCTGCTCGCCTTCGACTTCGATCACGGTTGCGACGGTCAGCCGACCGACGAGTTCGCCGTGCGCCTGCCCGACGGCATCGACGGAGCCGACGTCGAGCCGCGCGAGCGCGACGGGTGGGAGGCGACCGTGGCCGACGGGGTCGTCACCTGGTCCGGCGGCGAGCCGGTCCCCGATCACCAGCGGCACACCTTCCACCTGCAGGTGGCTCTGCCCGACGCGCCGGGCGAGACCATCCACTTCCCGACCGTGCAGCGCTGCGGCGACGACGAGGTCGCCTGGATCCAGGTCCCCGGTGAGGGCGAGGACCGCGACGACCTCGAGCGGCCGGCTCCCGAGCTCACCCTCACCGACCGGCCGGCACCGGAGCCGAGCCCCGAGCCGAGCCCGGAGGGCGAGCCGCGCGACGAGGCGGCGCCGCCCCCGGCGGACGTCGAGGACGACGCGACGGTGGCGCCGGAGGCCGCACCAGACCAGGACGCCGCGGACGGGCGCGCCGCCCCGCTGCTCCTGGCCGGACTCGCACTGCTCGCCGCGGTCGCGGCGGGGGCCGCGGCGCTCGGCTGGCGACGTGCCCGCGGG
>CAZADJ010000341.1:0-2517 GCA_964483845.1 uncultured Actinomycetota bacterium
GCCCCGGTCGGGAAGTCCGGCGCGGGGACGTGCTCCATCAGGTCGTCGAGCGTCGCGTCGGGCTCGTCGAGGAGGTGGAGGGTCGCGTCGATCAGCTCGCCGAGGTTGTGCGGCGCGATGTTGGTGGCCATGCCGACGGCGATACCCGACGCGCCGTTGACGAGCAGGTTCGGGAAGCGCGCGGGCAGCACCAGCGGCTCGCGCTCGTAGCCGTCGTAGTTGTCGACGAAGTCGACGGTCTCCTCCTCGATGCCGTCGAGGAGCTCCATCGCGGCGGGGGACAGCCGTGCCTCGGTGTAGCGCATCGCCGCCGGCGGGTCGCCGTCGACGGACCCGAAGTTGCCGTGGCCGTCGACCAGCGGCTCACGGCTCGAGAAGTCCTGCGCCATGCGTACGAGGGCGTCGTAGATCGAGGTGTCGCCGTGCGGGTGGTACTTCTTCATCACCTCGCCGACCGCGGAGGCGCACTTGCGGTACGGACGGTCCGGCAGCAGGCGTGACTCCCACATCGAGTAGAGGATGCGGCGTTGCACCGGCTTCAGACCGTCTCGGACGTCCGGCAGGGCGCGCCCCACGATCACCGACATGGAGTAGTCGAGGAACGCCTGCTCCATGCGGTCCTCGATCGCGACGGGCACGACCTGGCCCTCGCTCCCGAGCAGGTCCATCTGCTTGCTCATCGGCTGCTCCCGTGCGTCAAGCGTCGAGGTTCACGGCGAACTTGGCGTTCGCCTCGATCCACTCCCGGCGCGGTTCGGACTGGTCGCCCATCAGGAGGGTGAACAGCTCGTCGGCGCGCTCGGCCTGCTCGATGGTGATCTGCAGCAGGGTGCGCCGCCCCGGGTCCATCGTCGTCACCCAGAGCTGCTCGGCGTCCATCTCGCCCAGCCCCTTGAAGCGCTGCACCTCGACCGAGGACCCCTTGAAGTCCCCCTTGCGCAGCTTCTCGCGCTCCGCGTCGGACATCGCGTAGGCGACCTTCGTGCCCTTGCGCAGCTGGTAGAGCGGTGGCTGGGCGAGGTAGAGGTGGCCGCCGTCGACGAGCTTCGGGGTGAGCCGGTAGAAGAAGGTCAGCAGCAGGGTGGTGATGTGCCCGCCGTCGACGTCGGCGTCAGCCATCAGGATGACCTTGTCGTAGCGCAGCCCGGTGTAGTCGAAGTCGGGCTCGACACCGGTGCCGAGCGCCTTGATCAGCGCCTGGATCTCGTTGTTCTCCAGGACCCGTCGCAGCTGCGCCTTCTCGACGTTCAGCACCTTGCCGCGCAGTGGCAGCACCGCCTGCGTGTGTCGGTCCCGCGCCAGCTTGGACGAGCCGCCGGCGGAGTCGCCCTCCACGATGAACAGTTCGGTCTCGTCGGGGTTGCGCGAGGTGCAGTCCGCGAGCTTGCCGGGCAGGCCGGCCGACTGGCTGTCGAGCAACCCCTTCCGACGGGTGAGCTCGCGAGCCGCCTTCGCCGCCTGCCGTGCCCGGGCCGCGGTCGCCGCTCGCTTCACGATCTTGCGCCCGGCGGTCTTGTTCTTCGCGAGCCAGTCGCTCAGCGCATCGGTGACCACCGACTCGACGTAGCCGCGCGCCAGCGACGATCCGAGCCGGCCCTTGGTCTGACCCTCGAACTGCGGGTCGGGCAGCTTCAGCGAGATCACCGCGACCAGCCCCTCCCGGGTGTCGTCACCGGCGAGGTTCGGGTCCTTCTTGGTGAGCGCGTTCGTGTCGCGTCCGAAGTCGTTCAGGGTCCGGGTCAGGGCCCGGCGGAAGCCCTCCTCGTGGGTGCCGCCGTCGCCGGTGGGCACGATGTTGACGTACGAGCGCATGCGCTCGTCGTGGAACCCCTCCGACCAGGCGACAGCGACGTCGAGCGCGACCGGGTGGCCGTCCACGTCGCCCTCGTGGTCGATCTGGATCGGCTTCGCGATCGGGTCCTGGTCGCGCAACAGCAGGTCGACGAAGTCGACCAGCCCCTTCCGGTAGGCGAAGGTCTCGTCCTGCTCGCGTCCCTCGCGCTCGTCGGTCAGCGTGATCTTCAGGCCGGGGTTCAGCAGGGCGGTCTCCCGCAGCCGCTCGGCCACCGTGTCGTAGTCGACATCGGTCGTCTCGAAGATCTCGGGGTCCGGCCAGAACCGCAGCTGCGTCCCGGTGGACTTGACCTTCCCCGAGGACTTCAGCGCCTGCTTCCGCTTGCCGCGTGAGAAGGTGATGGTGTGCTTCTTGCCGTCGCGCCACACCTCGACCTCGGTGCGCTCCGACAAGGCGTTGACGACCGACACGCCGACGCCGTGGAGGCCACCGGAGACCGCGTAGGCCTGCCGGTCGAACTTCCCGCCGGCGTGGAGCCTGGTCAGCGCGACCTCGACCGCCGGCTTCTTCTCTTTGGGGTGCTCGTCGACCGGGAAGCCGCGGCCGTCGTCGATGACCTCGACGCCGCCGTCGCTGTGGAGTATCACGTCGATGCGCTTCGCGTGGCCGGCCAGGTGCTCGTCGACGGCGTTGTCGACGACCTCCCAGACCAGGTGGTGCAG
>CAZADJ010000342.1:0-2515 GCA_964483845.1 uncultured Actinomycetota bacterium
TGTCCCCTCGGAGATGTTGCACGAGTCTCTTGCTTTGGGGTGCGTGACGGCAAGCCTCGTGATGGGGCGGCTCCGCCCGCCACCGTGCCAGGCCGCTTGATCGTCCGGAGGAGCGCACCCATCCTCCAGAGACGTAATCGTTGCGGGCGTTCCTCCTACTCGTGATGTCGTGCCGCGGCGACGTTCATGAACTGGCGCATGCTCGGTGATGGACCTTGACGCTGTCGAGGGCACGTGGCGGAGCGTCGTTGAGGGCTCCGCCAGCATCGTAGTGTTCGAGGAGATCCTCGATGTGGCCATCGAGAGGAGGCTGTGCATGCGGCTGCGTTCGGCTCAGCATCTCCCAGTACCCATCGGTGCGTGCGAGGTCGAGCGCGTCCCCACCGCGATCCGGCACGGTCGTCAAGACGGAGCAGAGCTCGGGATTGACGAGCGCGGTGCGGACACCGACGACTGCGCCGGGAGCGACCTCCACTCCGGTGTGCGGCGTCTGGTTGACCACCACGGCTCCAGGCTCGTCGGGGTCGCTCCAGGCATCGTCTGGGTCGCCGTAGGTGTGTCCACCCGCGACGGCAAGGTCAAGACCGAGCTCGGTGAGCACCTCCGTAGCCTCCAGCAGCGTCACGCCCTCGAGGTCGGGGACCACGACCTGCCCGTCGGCCTCCACGTCGACGACGTGGAAGGTGTCCAGCACGCGCAGGGCGAGATCGCGATCGGCGTTCGGCCCGGCGGTGACGTAGGCGTAGAACGCCCGGCCGCCGTGGCTGAAGTCGAACCGCCTGTGCCAGTAGCCCTCCGGGGCGCACGCCTCGGTGGTGACCCCAACACCGTCATCGACGTCGAACCCGTCCGGCTTCGCCGGAAACTGCTCTCCGAGGAACCGATCGGGGCCCGCCGCCTGGATGGTGATGAGGGTTCCGTCGACGTCGAGGTCCATCATGGCGCGGTCTGGTACGGGCCCGCACTCGGAACCGACGAGCGGTCGCCCGGTGGTCAGCGTCAGGATCTCGACGGGTGCAGTCAGCTGGGGGGTGAGGCGCTCCTCGGCCCGGTTCCACCCGGCCGGGTAGCTGATCTCGAACCGGTGATCCTGCGACCGGTAGGTCACCCACCCGTCCCCGTTGGGGGTGGTGATGACGAGGTCGCCCGGCCGGTCGAGCAGCGCACCGATGCCGACTGCCACCAGCGCCATGGCAACGACCGCGGCTGCGGCGAGCGCTATCCGGACGGCTGGGCGCGCACCTCGACGGCGTGAGCCGGCCCGTGCGAACACCTCGTCGGCCGTGACCGGTTCGACCTCCTCGGTCGCAGTCCGCATGTAGCGGCGGAGCTTGGTATCCAGATCAGACATCAGCGCTCACCCCCATCTGGGTGCGCAGCCGGTCCAGTCCCCGGCTGAGGTGCTTGCGGACGGTCGAGACCGACACGTCGAGCAGTTGGGCGACCTCCTCGTAGGTCCAGTCGGCGCCCTCGACCAGGAGCACGACCACCCGCTGACGCTCGGTCAGTCGGCCCAGCGCGCCGTTCAGCGCCGGCTCCACCTCGGGTATCCGCGTCTCGTCGTCGGCGGCGAACAGCAGTCGAACCGGTCGGCGCCAGCGGATGCGCGATCGGGCCACCCGGTACACATATCCGGCCGGGTTGGTCATCTGGCGGACACGCTCCCAGTGCTCCCACGCGTAGATCAACGCCTCCTGGACCGCCTCCCGCGCACGTTCAGGACCACACAGGGCGACCAGGGACGAGCGCAGCCGCGGCTCCACCTCCTCAACGAACGCGCGGAACTCGACGCGCTCGCCCATCTCGCGCTCGCCCATCGGCCTCCTTGCCGTCCGTCACCAGATAAAGGCCACAACACCCCTTGAGGTGTGACACGACTTCCCGCCAGGAGAGACGATCCTGCTCCTACCCGAGTTCACCTGCCATCACAAGGTGCTTGGCCCTTGGGAGCAATCCCCACAACCGGCGAAACATGGAGTCGCGGGCGGAGCAACACACGAAGGCGACGCCTGTCGTACCGCGGTGCAGGTGCGGCGTCGTCTGAACTGCAGCGGCAACGGGAACCCGGAGGCATCATGCACCGTCTCACAGTGGAGCGGACCGTAGAGGAGTGCCCGCTATGAGACTCGCGGTTCTGACACTTCCGGTGCTCGGTGTGGTGCTCCTCCTGACAGCTTGCGGCACGGACGACATGGCCGAGACAGGCGCTCCGTCGTCCCCGCCCGCGACGACGAGTCCGAGCGATGCGACGAGCTTCGGCGATCCTGCTCTCGCAGGTCTGTGTGAGGACGTCACCGTCGAGATCGCGGCAGATGAACCAGGTTCGGCGACACCGGAGGAAGCCATCGAGGGGTTCGCGGCAACGAACTCGGTCCTCGAGCCCACCACCATCTCCGGCTCTGAGATCCGGTTCGGGGGTGAGGTGGTCGGCCAGATCACCGTCTCCAAAGCTCCGGCCGGTGGCTACTACGTCGAATCGGCTGAGTGGTGCTACCCGGACTGAGCGCCATGCGGG
>CAZADJ010000343.1:0-2506 GCA_964483845.1 uncultured Actinomycetota bacterium
GCGAGCGCGGTCATGATGAGCTCGCGCGAACGTTCCGCCCGAGCGTCCACCGTGGGAGTGGTCGCCATCTCCGACCCTCCGTCCTGTTCCCCGGTTCCGTCTTCTGTCATAATCTATGACACACATAACTATGACAGGATGTCGGGTGGTGTCAAGGGACCGTCTCGGGCTCCCCGTCACGGAGGTGCCCGCTCGGCGCTCGGCCCGCGACGGGGTCTGCTGCTGACGGCGGGTGCGTCAACGGCGACGACTCCGCTGCTCCGAGCGGGCGGCCCTCGACGGATCAGCCGGGGTCGATGACGCCGAGCTGTTGCATCAGCCCCAGCAGGTCGGGCTGGGCCCACTCGTCGGTGATCCGCCCCGCGGCGTTGACGCGGTAGATGCTGATCCCGGGGACCTCGACCTGACGGCTGGTAGCCGGGACCCCCGCGAACTCGCCCTCGTGGGTCGCGCGCGCCGTGTAGCGCACCGCGATCCGATCCCCGTCGACGACGGTGTCCTCGGTCTCCGACGTGGCGTCCGGGAACGCTTCGTAGAAGTCGGCCAGGAAGGTGCGGTACCCGTCGCGCCCCGGTGCGGTCGGGATCGGAGCGTGGTGGCGGAAGCCCTCGGTGACGAGCTCGTCGACCGCGTCGAGGTCGTGCTCGTTGTAGATCCGACGGTCGAACTCCTCGTAGACCTCGCGGGTCAGCTCCGCCGACGCGCCGGGGTCGATGTCCCGGTCCTCCTGAGCCGAACCGGGAGCAGCGTGCGCTGAAGCGTCCTCCGGAGCGGGTGCGACCCCGAGCTGCTGCATCAGACCCAGCAGGTCGGTCCGCTCCCAGGACTCGGCGATGCGTCCGTCCACGAGCCTGGCGAGGTAGATGCCGGTGATCTCGACCTGCTCCCCGGTGGCCGGGATCCCCATCATCTCTCCCCGGTGGGTGCCGTGGATCGTCCACCGCAACGCCACCCGGTCGTCCTCGCCCAGCACGTCCTCGATCGTGGTGCGGAAGTCGGGGAGCGCGTTGAAGTACATCGCGTAGAGCCGCTTGGCGGCTTGCCGGTCGCTGCCGAACCCCGGGGGCGCCGTGTGGTTGACGTAGTCCTCGGTGCAGTACTCGTCGACCAGGCCAGCGTCCTTGGTCTTCTCGGTCTCCTCGTAGTACCGGCGGATCAGGTCCTTGTTCTCGTCAACGGTCGCCATCGGCGACCACCTCCTCATGGGTCGGCGTCATTTTCGCAGCATATAGTGTGCATCGAATACGCGATTCGTGTCAACCGCTAGGCTCGGGTGCATGAGCGAGACGACCCGCCCCTACCACAGCCCCCTGCGTCAGCAGCGGGCGGCCGAGACGCGGAACCTGATCCTCGAGGCACTGGCAGCGATCATCGCCGAGCGTGGGGTCCCGGACTTCTCGGTCCAGGAGGTAGCCGACCGGGCCGGTGTGGCGCTGCGCACCGTCTACCGGCACTTCTCGGACCGGCAAGCGCTGCTCGACGGTCTGGCCGACTTGGTCGACGAGGAACTCGAGGCCATGCGGGCCGACGACGAACGCGGCTGGCAGGAGCTCGAGACGGTCGACGATCTCCTGGAGGCGGTCCGGACGGTCTTCGCCTACTTCGACGCGCTCGTTCCCCTGACGTCGGCCATGGCGCTGCTGTCCGCCGCCGGCTACCAACGTTCACGTAGCCACGACGCCCGGACGGAGGCGTACCGGCGCATCCTCACGGACCACGTCGGAGAGCTCGACGAACCTGATGCCCGGGACACGTTCGTGGTGATCCGCCACCTCGTCAGCGCGGATACCTGGTACACGCTGCGGCGGGAGTTCGGTCTGACAGGCGAACAGGCCGGCTGGGCCGTCACGCGCTCGATCGACGCGATCCTCGGCCGGAGCTGATCCGGCGCCGGCCCGGGGGAGGCCGCGGTCTCACGGGGCCACGATCCCCCGCCCACGCGGACCTGCGCCCGACTCGGTTCCGGCCTCGCGCCCCCGTTCGGATCAGAGCTCGGACGTGTCCGGCTCAGGTGGGCGGGGTGGGCGGCACGGCGTCCTCCGTCAGCGGGATCGCCCGGCCGGTTCGTTGCGGATCTGCCGTTCGGTGGCGGCGAGGAACGCCAGCCCCCAGAGCAGGGTGGCTGCGCCCCAGACCGACCCGAAGCTGCTGCGGTACTCGGGCAGGACGACCGCGGCGATGCCCAGGATCACCGCACCCAGCCCGGCGGACCAGGCCGGCAGCCGCCATCCTCGTGGGCGTCGGGCGGCCGCGAAAGCGAGCAGGACGAGGACGAGCGTTACCGCAGCCGCGCCGGCGTAGTGGGGCTCCGGTGCTGCGTGCGGATCGCTGGCCGCGGCGGTGCGCTGGATCGCGAGCTGTCCCCACGCGTACCACAGCAGGGGGACGGCGCCGATGACCGACAGCCCCATCAGCGGTCGGCTCGATGACCGGCCGGAGAGCAGGCGGTCGCGGTGCGGATGCACGGCGAGGTAGGCCGCGACCACCAGGACGAAGACCAGGACCG
>CAZADJ010000344.1:0-2502 GCA_964483845.1 uncultured Actinomycetota bacterium
TCGTCGTCCAGCGGCACCCACAGGTCGATGCGTCCCATCGCCGTCCGACCGCCTCCTCGACCTCGACACGTGCGCTCCCCCGGGACGAGCCTAACGTCGGGAGGTACGCCGCCCACGGACCCTCGGTCGCCCCGGAGCACGGCAGCCGTCGGTCCGGCCTGCGATGATGGGCACGTGCGCACCGTCCACCTGGGCCAGTTCACCGACGAGAACGTCGAGCGCGTGCTCGACGCGCTCGAGGACGCCGGCATCGGGCACTGGGAGAAGGGCTCCGGCCGGTTCACCCGCTTCTTCTTCGCCGGCGAGTGGGGGGTACGTGTCTTCGTGGACGCGGAGCGTCTCGAGGAGGCCGAGGAGATCGTCGACGGGGTGCTGGGGGACGGGACGTGGAAGTGACGCGGCGTCCACGACCGTGAGCGACGAGATCCGGGCACGGCAGACCCGACCCACCGCCGCCGCATCGGTGCCGGAGGGACGGCGGACCTACGGCACCTTCGAGGGCGTCTTCGTCCCGACCGTGGTGACGATCCTCGGCGTCATCATGTTCCTCCGCGAGGGTTGGGTGGTCGGCAACGCCGGGTTCGGCGGCGCGGTGCTGATCATCCTGCTGGCCTTCCTCATCACCGGCACGACGGGCCTGTCGCTGTCGTCGGTGACCACCAACATCCGCATCGGTGCGGGTGGTGCGTACTCGATCATCTCGAAGTCGCTCGGGATCGAGGTGGCCGGGAGCATCGGCATCCCGCTGTACCTCGCCCAGACCCTGATCGTGGCGCTGTACATCTTCGCCTTCCGTGAGGGCTGGCTCGCGCTGTTCCCCGGGCACCCGGCCTTCGCCGTGGACCTCGTCGCGCTCGCTCTGATCCTCGGGATCGCGGCCGTCTCGGCGAAGTTCTCCTTCCGGGTCCAGTACGTCGTGCTGGCGCTCATCGTCGCGGCGCTGATCTCGGTCGCGGCGGCGGCCGTCGACGCGCCGTTCGACGAGCCGCTGCGCCTCTGGGGTGACTTCCCCGGCGCGCCCGAGGAGGGCTTCGGAGGCATCAGCTTCTGGGGGGTCTTCGCGATCTTCTTCCCGGCGGCGACCGGCATCATGGTCGGGGCGAACATGTCGGGGGAGCTCACCGATCCCCGGCGCAGCATCCCCCGCGGGACGATGGCCGCCATCGGGGTCGCGGTCGTCGTCTACCTCCTGCTCGCGTACTGGTTCGCACGCACGGCACCGCCGGACGAGCTCGTCTCCAACTACACGGCGATGGTCGACCTCTCGGCCTGGCCGCCGGCGGTGCTCGCCGGGTTGCTCGGCAGCGCGTTCTCCTCGGCGCTGGCCGCGCTCGTCGGCGCGCCACGCATCCTGCAGGCGCTCGCCACGCACCGGGTCCTGCCCGGCGCCGCGCCGCTGGCGCGCACCACCCGGCGCGGGGAGCCGCGCAACGCGCTGCTCGTCACGGCCGCGATCGTCCTCGTCGCGCTCGTGCTCCGCGAGCTCAACGCGATCGCTCCGCTGATCACGATGTTCTTCCTCATCGCCTACGCGATGGTGAACGTCGTCGTGCTGGTCGAGCAGCGGCTCGGGTTGGTCAGCTTCCGGCCGCTGCTACCGATCCCGCCGGCGGTCGCGCTGATCGGCGCGATCGGGTGCACCGTCACGATGTTCATCATCAACCCGGTCTTCAGCCTCGTCGCCGTCGTCATCGTGCTGCTCGTGTACGGCTACCTGGTCCGCCTCCAGCTGAGCGCCCCGTACGGGGACGTCCGCAGCGGCCTGTTCCTCGCCATCGCCGAGTGGGGCGTGAAGAAGGCGACCCGGCTGCGTGGGAGCGACGACCGGTCGTGGAAGCCGAACCTGCTCGTCCCGGTCGAGGACGTCGACGAGCTGCGGGGCACCTTCCGGCTCATCCACGACATCGCCTCGCCGAAGGGATCGCTGAACATCATGGGCGTGGCGACCGGCGAGCGGGCGACCGCGCTCGAGGCGGACCTGGAGCTCGCCGGGAGCCAGTTCCGCGACGAGGAGGTCTTCGCCACCTGGACGGTCATCGAGACACGCCGCTTCACCGACGGCTTCCTCGCCGGGATGGGCGCGCTCCGCGGCGCGTTCTTCCGCCCGAACATGGTCTTCCTGACCATGCCGCGTGACGCCGACCGGGCACAGGAGCTGCAGGAGGTCGTCGACCGCGCCCCCGACTACGGCCTCGGGATCATCCTCTTCGCCGACCACCCCCGCGCCGGGATCGGGCGTCGGCGCACCATCAACGTCTGGGTGCGCAACCCGGACTGGGAGTCGGCGCACGAGGTCGCCGAGATGGACCTCGCGCTCCTCCTCGCCTACAAGCTGCAGCAGAACTGGGACGGGCGCATCCGGCTGCTGACGGCGGTGGGATCGGCGGAGGAGAAGGAGGAGGTCACCGCCGAGCTGAGCCGCCTGGTGGAGCTGGCCCGCATCCCGCGGGCCGACGTGTACGCGATCACGGCGTCGTTCGGCGAGGCGCTGGAGCGGGCGCC
>CAZADJ010000345.1:0-2485 GCA_964483845.1 uncultured Actinomycetota bacterium
AACGAGCCCGCGACAGGCGTGTCGCGGGCTGCGTGGTGTGCGCAACGCCCGGAGAGAGGTCCATCCACTCACGGACCGCACGTCCCACAGGGCCCTTGGTGGCGCCTGCTGGAGGTGCTGCCCTACCTGTCGTGACCCTTGGTGGCCACAGCAGGCGAGTTTCAGGAACGTGTGGGTGTCCCTCCGGGGACACCTCGGCGTGGAGCTGCCGGGATTCGAACCCGGGTCCCGCGGTCCCGTCGCTGAGGCTCTACGAGCGTAGATCCCGGATCATCTCGGGATGCGCGGCTCCGGGATCAGGCAGCGATCGCATCCCCAGCCGTCTGGAGTTTCCCGTCCGCCCCGACGGCGGAGGACGGACGGTGGAGCCCCGTGTCGACGTCGGATCCTGCGTACGGGGCGTCAGCAGGTCGACGGGCGGGCCTTGTTAGGCCGCCAGGGCCATGTTGTCGTTGGCACCTATTAGGTTCCGACGCGGTTTTACGAGGCAGCGTCGGCTCCTCGGCTCGCTCCTCGTGACGACGGCACGACCACGGTCGAAACCGTTCAGCCCCGAAGATGGTGTCTCTCGAGCGTGCGCTGTGCAGTTGTCAAGCTCCGCGCCTCCCGGCGCGCCACCCATGGTAACGGTGGTGGCCGGCGCAGGATTCCCGTCCGTCCGCCGCCCGTCCGGACGGGACGCCGCCGTGACTCCCCATCTCACCGCAGGGACCGCAGCGGCGGGAGGGCCGGAGGTCCCGCTCAGCGGCGGCGGAAGTCCTTCATGGCGCGCTCGGCCTCCCGCTTCGCGTCGCGCTCCTTGATGGTCTGGCGCTTGTCGTGCTCGGTCTTGCCGGTCGCGACGGCGAACTGGAGCTTCGCGTAGCCGTTCCGGAAGTACAGCTTCGTCGGGACGAGGGTGCGCCCCTTCTGCTGCGTCGCCTTGACCAGCTGACCGAGCTCGTGCCGCTTCAACAGCAGCTTGCGCTGGCGCGTCGGATCGTGGTTCTCGCGGCTGGCGTACTCGTACTCGGGGATGTGGGCCTGCACGAGCCACGCCTCGCCGTCGTCGTCGACCTTCACCCACGCCTGGGCGAGGGACGCCTTCCCGTCACGCAGGGACTTCACCTCCGTCCCCGTCAGCGCCATCCCCGCCTCGTAGCGGTCGCCGAGGTCGTAGTCGTAGCGCGCGCGGCGGTTCACGACGATCGTGCCATCGCCGGACGTCGCTCGGCTGCCTCCGCTGCTCATGGGAGCGAGCGTACGGCGCCGCAGCTCAGCGGTACCAGCCCATCGGGTCGCGGGGGCTGCCGTCCACACGCACCTCGAAGTGGAGGTGGGGGCCGGTGGACTGTCCGGTCGAGCCGATCGCGCCGACCCCCTCACCGTGGGCGACGAGCTGTCCGGCGGAGACCCAGATGTCGGACATGTGCCCGTACAGCGTCGCGAGGCCCCCGCCGTGGTCGATCACCACGGCGAGGCCGTACCCGCCGCGCCACCCGGCGGAGACCACGTACCCGTCCGTGGCGGAGACGATCTGCTGGCCGGTCGGTCCCGGGATGTCTATCCCGCTGTGCATCCGCTGCGTGCCGTAGATCGGGTGCGTCCGGTAGCCGTAGCCGGAGGTCATGCACCCGTCGGTGGGCCAGGCCAGCTGGTTCGGGGTCCACCCGGCCTCGCATCGCGACCCGCCGCTCCCGCTGCCACGCCGCTCCTCGCGCATCTGGGCCAGCTGCGCCTCGCGCTCGCTCTCCTGGGCGGTGAGCTGACGCAGCTCCTCCTCGAGCGCCGCGGACTCGGCCGCCAGCGCGTCGACCTGTGCCCGGTGCTGCTCGCGCGCCGCCTCGAGCTGCGCCGTGAGCTGCTGCTGGCGGTCGCGCTCGGCGGCGACCTGCTCGGTCGCCTCCCGCTGCGCGGCCGCGAGTGTCGCCACCGTCTCCCGCGCGTCCCGCGCGTTCGCCTCCTCGTCCCGCGCGATGTCGCGGAGCCGGGCGACCTCCGCACGATGCGCCGCGAGCTCACGGGTCAAGGCGCTGATCTCCTCGACCATCGTCTGGTCGAAGCCCATCGCGGAGCGCACGTAGTAGTAGCTGGTCAGGAACTCCTCGAAGTCCCGCGAGTCGACCAGCACCTGCGCGTAGGTGACGGTGCCGTACTTGTACGTGGCCGCGACGCGCGCATCGAGGGCCCCTTCGCGGTCCGCGAGCTCGCCCTCCACGCGGGTCAGCTCGTTGTCCGCCGCGATCAGCTCCAGGGTGATCGCCTCGGTCCGCTCGACCGCTTGCTGGTGCGCCGCGATCGCCTCCTCGAGCTCCGCCTCGACGCGGGCGAGCTCGGCCTCCGCCTCCGCGAGCCTCGTGTCCACGGCCGCGAGCGCCGCCTGCGCGTGCTCCACCTGCACGGTGATGTCGTGGAGGTCCGCCTCCGCGTCCGCGAGCGCCCGCTGCTGCCGCTCGTGCTCCGCCTCGGTCGCGTCGCGGTGCTCGCGGGTCTCCTCGAGCTGGCG
>CAZADJ010000346.1:0-2478 GCA_964483845.1 uncultured Actinomycetota bacterium
CCCGACCCTGTCGCGCCCTCGCCGTCGGTGTCCCCGGAGCCGCCCGAACCTGTCGAGCCCCCGCCGCCTGACCCGACCGGGTCCGCGGCCCCGTCCACCGACGAGCGGACCGGGGTGCCCGGTGCCTCCGCGGAGGAGCTGCCAGAGGCACCGACACCGGTCGAGGCCACACCCCCCGGGCCGAACGACCAGACGAGCCCGTCCGCGGAGGAACCCGCCCGGGGACCCTCGTTGCGCACCCGTGCGGCGCGTCTCCTCCGCCGACGTGGCGGCTCCGGGGGCGAGCCACGTCGCCGGCGCGAGCTCCCGACCCGGGAACGCATCGACGGGGGTCTGCTCGCCGCGGAGGAGCTCCAACGGTTGATCGACGACCTCCCCGAGCTGAACGAGCGGCGCGCGCTCGCGGCACGCCTCGTCGATGAGGTGAACGCGACCATCGCCGGCGCCGAGGCGGTCGTGCTGTGGGGCCCGGACGGCGAGGACGGGCTCGAGGCGCTCGCGCACCACGGCGTCCCCTTCGGCGTGGTCCAACGGGGAGCCTCCACGGGCGTCCCCGTCCTCGACGATCTGCTCGGCGAACACGACACCGTCGCCTACCGGGCCGAGGAGCGGTTCTCCGACTACGTCGAGGGACTCCCCGGGCTGCGTGGATCGTGCGTGATCGGCGCAGCGCTGCGCGTCCACGACGAGGTGCACGCCCTGCTGGTCATCAGCGGAGACGACCTGGATGCGTCGGATCTCGAGGCGGTCCGGAGCGAGATCGACCTCTACACGGTCGCGCTCGCCGTCGCCGCGCACATCGAACTGCTCCGCACCCGCCGGGCCATCGACCTCACGGTCGAGGACGGCGAGTGGGTCACCCGGGGTGATTGACTTCCCATAACGCGGCTGCGCAAGATGCCGACTCCACGGGCGCGATGCGGCATCCCCCGCTCGAGGGAGGAGATCGCGATGCGGGTCCTCGCGGTGAGCGATGACACCAGCATGCAGGTCGTGCTCTCGTTGCGGACCAGCTCCGATCTCGACATCGTCGCCGTCAGCGACCTCGACGAGCTCGGTCCGGGGGAGCGTGTCGACTTCGACGCGGTGCTCGTCGCCATGCGCGAGATCGGACGGGCGATGGCCGCGATCGTGGACGCCCGTGAACGCCTCGGTGACCGGCCCGTCGTCCTCGTCGCCGCCTCACCCCCCGCCGAGCTCGACCCGAGCATCACGCCGATCCGGACCGCATCGGACCTGGAGCAGATCGAGTCGGTGATCCGCAACGCGGTCGAGCGCTGGGCGTCCAGGGACACGGGGTCGAGCGACGGATCCGAACACGAGTCGGGCGGTGACCGTGAGCGTGCCCGCCGTTCGGGTCGACGGCGACGCTCCCGGGGGCTGTTCACGGCGCGTCGCCTCGGACCGTGGCGCGACTCGGGACCGGAGCCGGAGGAGGAGGAACACGAGGAAGAGGAAGAGGGGGCGGGGGCGGAGGACGGCCCGGCGCCGTCCACGACGTCGCGACCCGATCGCGAGCCGCAGGCCCCGGAGCTGCCTTCGACCGGCGACCTGCGAGCCGCCCTCCGTGCCGCGGGTCGCCTCCAGGAGCTCGCTGACGAGGTTCCGCAGCTCGCGAGCCGTCCCGCCGTGGGCCACCTCGTCGTCGACCTCGTGTGGGAGACCTTCGACCCGGATGCGGTCGTGCTGTGGGCTCTGAACGGCGGAGGCAAGTTCGAAGCGATCAGCTGGCGCGGGGTGTCCCCGTCGGTACTCCGCCACAAGCCGTCGTCCGAGCAACCCCTCCTGGCCGATCTGCTGGAGGAGACCGACTCGCTCGCCTACACCTCGGAGGAGCGGTTCCCCGCGTACCTGGAGGGCCTGCCCGGCCTCCGTGGCAACAGCGTCATCGCCGCCGCGCTCCGCACGGAGGGTGAGACGCACGGGATCGTCGTCGCCGCCGGCACCGGATACCACCGGGTCCAGGCCAACCACCTGCGCGAGCTCGTCGCCGACCACGCCTACCTCCTGGCGATCGCCGCGCACCTGGAGCTGCTCCGCCGTCGCGCCCGCATCGATGTCGCCGCGACGGAGCGCGGAGCGCTGTTCACCTGACCGATCCGGACGGGCCGCTCCGCGCCCTACTCTGGTGGGGCAGCGACCCCGACGGCCGAGTCACCGTGCGTGTCCTCCGCCGTGGTACATCGTTGTTCCGTACGACACCGGAAAGGGGAGCCCGTGCGCATCATCGCCGTCACCTCCGACGCCAACCTCGCGGTCGGCCTCTCGCTGCGGTGCGGGGACGACGTGGACGTGGAGATCGTCCGGGGGGTCGCGGATCTCCAGAACCGGCGGGGGGAGGACTTCGACGTCGCCCTGATCTCGCTGGAGACCGCCTCCCGAGGCATCCTCGCGGCCGGGGTGATCCGCGAGCACATCGACGAGATCCCCTGTGTCGTCGTGGCGAACACGCCTCCCGCGCAGCTCCCCGTCGGGGTC
>CAZADJ010000347.1:0-2457 GCA_964483845.1 uncultured Actinomycetota bacterium
GTCGATCTCAGCTAATGCCTGGTCGAGTTGGCTGCGGGTGACGGTGAGACTCTCATCGGGGGTCAGATCACCGAAACGAAGGCTGTAATCGCGGACGGCGGTCTCGCCGTTTTCCCGGACGTCTTCGACGATCACCCCGGCTTGTTGCAGCGTTTCGGGGTCGACGGGTACACGTGCCAGCCGTGTCACCTCGGCGGGGTCGACGAGCCGCAGCCACCGGCTCACCGCGGGTCCTCTTTTGCCAGCATCGGTCTTCTGGTCACTTTCAGTTCCCGGCGGTCCAGTTCGGCGGTTATCTCGGCGAGGTCGACGCCGGCGGCGGTGGTCTTGACCAGGGTGAAGTAGAGGAGGTCGGCGGCTTCGGCTACAACCTCTTGGTGGGTTTCGGCTGTGGCCAGCTCCACGGCCTCTTCGGTGAGTTTGGAGGCGAGGAGCTCGGGGTCGTCGAAGAGTCTGGTGGTGTTGCCGCCGGTGGGGTGTTCGAGGATGTGGTGGAGACGGCGGGCGAGCCGGGACAGCCCATGGTCCTCACCCCAGCAGCTTCTGGTACCGAGGTGACAGAACTCCTGGTTCTGGGTGACGGTGAATCGGATGGTGTCACGGTCACAGTCGAGGTCGGCTCGGATCAGCTGCTGGGTGGCTCCCGACGTTTCGCCTTTTCTCCACAGTCCCCGGCTGCGGCTGTGGTAGACGCCCGCACCGGTCTCCAGCGCCTGTTCCAGGCTGTCGGTATCGGACCAGGCCAGACCGAGGGCGTATCCGGTTTCGTCGACGACGACCGTCGCCCACAACCCGTCGGCCCGGTCCGATCGGAGCGGCGCGGTGAAAGCTTCGGCTAGTGATAGTCCCCCGGTGTAGAGGGCCATGCCCACCTGGGCGTCGGCGCCGATCTCATCCAATTGTCTGATCTCTGCTGGGGTGGTGATGCCACCGGCGATGGTCACCGGGGTGGTCCCGGCCGCCTCGACCACGGCTGCGGCGCGGTCGGGGTCGGTGCCCTCCATGAGCCCTTCCCGCTCCACGAACGTGACCAGGAAACCGCCGCAGAGCCCGCGGAGGTCTTCGACACGAGACAGCACGTCGTCGCTGGTCTGCTGACGCCAGCCGTGGGTGACCACCCGTCCGTGGCGGGAGTCGAAAGCGACCATCACCCGATCCCGGGGGAGTTGGGACAACAGCTCGGGGGAGGCGGCGGTGCCGATGACCACTTTGTGGGCGCCGTTGTCGAGCCAGCGGCGGGCGGTGGCCGCATCGCGGATTCCGCCTCCCACCCGGGCCGGTCCGAGCCGGCACATTTCTGTGATCACCTCGGTGTTGTCGCCTTCGCCTCGGGCGGCGTCGATGTCGATGACGGCGACTTCGCCGACCCGGGAGAACCGTTCCATGATGGGGACGGGGTCACCGGCGTCGACGACCTGGGTTTCGCCGCCGACCAGTTGGACCGCGGAACCGTTTGAGATGTCGATGGAGGGGACGATCACAGTCTCATCTCGATTCCCGCTGCTGCCATCTCGTGTTTGAGTGCGTCCACGGTGGTGTCACCGTCGTGGAGGACCGACGCCACCAGCGCCGCTGACGCTCCGGCGGTAACCGCTTCGATGAGGTGAGCGGGGCTGGCGGCACCCCCGGAGGCGATCACCGGAACGTTCACCGCGTCGGACACCGCGGCGACCAGGGCGGTGTCGTACCCTTCCCTGGTCCCGTCCCGGTCCCAGCTGGTGAGCAGGATCTCACCGGCCCCGAGGCTGGTCGCTTCGACACACCAGGCGACCACGTCGATACCGGTGCGGATACGCCCACCGGCGGTGACCACCTCCCAGCCGCCGGCCGGGGTGGAGGCGGCGTCCACGGCGAGGATGGTGCATTGAGCGCCGAACCGTCCGGCCAGCTCGCAGATCAGGTCCGGACGGTTGACTGCTGCAGTGTTGACCCCGACCTTGTCCGCGCCGGCCTCCAACAGCCTCCCCGCGTCTTCGGGTGTTCTCACTCCGCCGCCGACGGTGAGGGGGATGGAAAGCACCGACCGGACGCTGCGGACCGTCTCCGTGGCGTGAGCCCTCCCCTCGGGAGTTGCCGACACGTCGAGGAGGACGATCTCGTCGCCTCCTTGCTGTTCGTAGATCGCGGCGCTGGCAACCGGGTCGCCTGCGTCGCGTAGCTGCTGGAATCGGATCCCTTTGACCACCCGTCCGTCGCGGATGTCGAGACACGGGATCACCCTCACCGCCACCATCACGATCCCCCACCGGTCGCGGTGAGCCAGGCCGAGAGAAGCTGGTTGCCCCAGCCGCCGGATAGCTCCGGGTGGAACTGGCAGGCGAGGACATCGCCTCGCTCCAGTCCGGCGACGAAGGTGTCGCCGTGTTCGCTGGTGGCTCCGGTCCATCCGTCGGGGATATCGACGAGACGGTAGGAGTTGGCGTAGTAGGCCCAACCGGGGGTGAGGAACCGGCTCCC
>CAZADJ010000348.1:0-2453 GCA_964483845.1 uncultured Actinomycetota bacterium
GCGCCCGGGCCGACGAGATGGTCCGGCTCATGATGGGCCAGGGGCTCCGGGTGGTGGGCATCGGACTGGTCCTGGGCACCGGCCTGGCCGTCCTGGCGGGCAGGGCGCTGGAGCGCTTCCTCTTCGGTGTCAGCGGCACCGATCCCCTTACCCTGGTGACGGTGCCCCTGGTGCTCCTGGCGGTGGCCGCCCTGGCGGCGTGGGCACCGGCCCGGCGGGCGACGCGGGTGGATCCGATGGAGACGTTGCGGGCGGAGTGAGCAGTGATCTTCCGGCCACGTGACGTCGAGGGCGCGAAGTCGGTGGTGCGCGAGGGGCTAACCGGCCGCGCGTAGCCAGAGCGTGAAGGTGGATCCGGCGCCCGGCTCGCTCCTGGCGGTGATGTCGCCGTCCATGAGGCGGGCGAACTCGCGGCTGATCGCCAGCCCGAGCCCGGTGCCGGAGGAGGGATCGCGATCGGGATCCTCGATCTGGGCGAAGGGCTCGAAGAGCTCGTCGAGCCGGTCCGCCGGGATCCCGATCCCCGTGTCGGTGACCCGGACCCGGAGCCACGGGCCGGCGCCCTCGAGCTCGGCGCCGGGGTCCGGCGCGTCGACCCGCTCCCAGTCCACCTCGACCCGTCCGTCCGGGTCGGTGAACTTCACGGCGTTCGAGAGCAGGTTGAGGAGGATCTGGACCACCCGCTTCTGATCGCCGAGAAAGCACCCGGGCTTGCCGGTCTCCGGCCGTACGAGGCGGACACCCTTTTCCTGCGCCTGGGGCTCCACCAGCCCGAAGGCGGCTTCGGCCGCCGTCTCGAGCTCGGCGGGCGTCGATTCCACCGCCACGGTGCCGGACTCGATCCTGGCCAGGTCGAGGATGTCGTTGACCAGGTCGAGAAGATGTCGCCCGACCTGTCGCACCCGCTCCACGTAGCCAAGCTGCTCGTCGCCCATGGGCTCGCCGGCGTTCAGCTCCAGCAGGTCCGCATACCCCAGCAGGGCGTTGATGGGCGTGCGGATCTCGTGGCTCACGCTCCGCAGGTAACGGCCCTTCGTCTCGTTCGCCTGCTGCTCGCGCTGGTGGGCGGCTTCCGCGGCCTTCTTCGCCCGGAGCAGCTCGTCCTCGTATTTCTGCCGTTCCTGGACCCGGATGAGCACGCAGTGCGTGACCGGCGCGCCATCCAGCTCGTCCCGGCAGGCGTTCAGCAGCACGGGGACGCTCTCGTCCGTCTTCGAGCGGAGGGTCATGTAGATCTCCTCCGCCTGGCCGTGCAGCCGGACGAGGGGAAAGAGGTGGGTCTGGTAGAAGATCCGGGCCGCGACCGCCAGGATGCGCTGAACGTGGAGGCCGAGGAGCTCCTCGCGGGTGTAGTCGAGCAGGTCCAGCAAGGTGTCGTTCACCACCACGATCTCGCCGTCGTCCCGGAACGAGACGAAGCCGGCGGGGGCCGCGTTCAGCAGGTCGGAGTCGGTGTCCCGCACGGCGCCCCCGACGTCAGTCGATGTCACGCAGGTAATCGCGGATCGCCGCCACGGTCTCCTTCGGCGCGCTCATGTGCGGACAGTGCCCCGTGGCGCTCAGGAAGTGAAGGGTGCCGCGGGGCATCGCCTCGGCCACGTACTCCCCCACCTCCTTCGGCGCGATGATGTCGTCGGCGCACTGGAGGACCAGCGACGGCACGGTCACGCCGGGCAGGTCCGCGCGGTTGTCCGACAGGAAGGTCACCTCGGCGAACTTCCTGGCGATCACCGGATCCGTCGAGCAAAAGCTCTCCACCAGCTCCTCGCTCAGCTCCGGCCGGTCCTCGTTCTTCATGATCGCCGGCGCGAGGTAGTTCGCCCAGCCGATGTAATTCTTCTCCATGGTCTCGAGGAGCTCCTCGATGTCCTCCCGCGTGAACCCGCCCACATAGTCCGGCTCGTCGTCGATGTAGCGGGGGGAGGGGCCGATGAGGATCAGCGCGCTGAACAGCTCCGGGCGCTCGAGGGCGGCGAGCACGGCGACCATCGTGCTCACCGAGTGACCGACCAGGATCACGTCCTGGAGCTCGAGGGCGTCGCAGACCTCGAGGACGTCCTGCACGTACCCCGACAGCGACGAGTAACGGTCGGGGTCGTACGCGCTGAGGTCGGATCCCCCCGCCCCGACGTAGTCGAAGAGCACCACCCGGTAGTCGTCTTCGAACGCCGGCGTCACGTACCGCCACATGTTCTGGTCGCATCCGAAGCCGTGGGCGAAGACCATGGGCTGCTCGCCCCGGCCGAGAACGGTGACGTTGTTCCTGCGTCGGATGTCGGGCATGAAAGGCCGAAGGATGGAAGCCGATGCGGCCTTATGGCGAGCAAGAACCGGACCTGTGCAGGCGGGGTTCGGACGCCCCCCCCCCCCCCCCCACCAAACCCCCCCACCCCCCCCCCCCCCCCCCCCCCCCGCCCGCCCCCGCCCCCCCCCCGCCGGGCCCCCCCACACCC
>CAZADJ010000349.1:0-2451 GCA_964483845.1 uncultured Actinomycetota bacterium
ACGGACCCGGTCATCCGTCCACTTACGGCTCCCACCGTGGAAAGGGCTTCAGCGCAAGGCGTCCCTCGGGCTTCCAGGGCATGGTCAGCTCCCGTTCGGAGACGGCGTTGCCAGGCCCTCCGTCCGCTCGAGCCATTCGTCCCGAAGGATCCCGAACCAGGCCTCGTCGATCGCCTCCCCGCGCTCCACGCGGTTCTGCCGCAGAACCCCCTCCTGCTTCATCCCGACCTTTTCCATCACCCGCTGCGAGGCCGTGTTGTCGACATCCGCCATGGCCCGGACCCGGTTCAGGTCAGGGTGTGTCGTGAAGGCCGCGTCGATCACCGTCCCGGCCGCCTCCGTCATGTACCCCTGGTTCCAGTGACGTCTTGCCACCGAATACCCCATCTCCGCGAGTCGATGCTCGAAATCGAGTCGCAAGTTGATCCCGCCGACGACCGTCCCCTCGAGCACGATGGCCCACGCCGGATGGGTGCTCCGGTCGAGCAGCAACTGTGTCGCGACGAACTTCTCGGCGTCGCTGCGCGTGTACGGCGTCGGGAGCATGCGGAGGTACCGGGACCACTCCGGATCCTGCGCATAGGAGAGGACGTCCTCGACGTCGGTCAGCTCCCACGGGCGAAGCCGCAGCCGGGCCGTGTCGATCACGTTGGGCAGGGTATCGCGTTCCACGACCCCATCTCCTTTCGCCTGGGCCAGAATCGCCAGTAGCGCGAGGAGAAGAGCGAATCTCAGCTCATCCCTGTAGCTTCGGAACGAGTCGCCCTTTCCCCCCGGCGTACGCGTCGTAGTCGCTGCCGAACCTGGCGCGCAACATCTCTTCCTCCGCCCGCGACTGCTTGGTCACTCCGAACGCGATCATGGGCCACGCCAGGAGCAGGATCCAGTTCAGGGCGCCCAGCGCCGCCCCGAGCCAGAGCGCCACGACGGCCGAATAGATGGGGTGGCGGACCAACTTGAACGGGCCGGACTCCACGAGGTCATGCTCCTGCAGCACGGCGGGACCCGGCGTATAGGATCGTCCGAGCACGAAGGTCGCCCACGGCATCACGACCAGGGCGTAGAGGCTCAGAGCCACCCCGAGGGCGCGAAGAGGTATCCAGGACGCTGAGATCTGTCCCACTTCCACCAGCAAGAGGATCGGTGGAATCAGCCAGCTGATGACTGCAGGGGGCGAAGGCAGCGGGCCGTCTTTCTGCTGGATCGTCGGTCGCCGGCTGCGGAATCGGAAGATCAGGGCCAGGAAGAAGATGAACCCGAGAATATAGACGCCGACGAACCAGAACCGGACCAGATCTATCATTGCGTAGCCTCCTCACCCTGGTGTTGATCGTGATCGACACCCGTCTCCGCCCGTCCCACGCCGTCCACGTACCTCTCGATCCTCCAGACGTCGTCCTCGTCCAATCGCCACAAGACGAAGTAGTGGCCCTCATGCTCCTGGGGGCCACCGCCCTTCAGCGGCTGCATCGTCGATCGGAACGCGCCCGTCTCCCAGGCCCACCGTCCGGATTCACCCGACGCCGACGGGGTCAGGTCCAGCTCGTAGCTGAACGTGTCGATGAACGGCTCGAGCCAGGCCCGGAACCCTTCTCGTCCGTGCAGCGGCTCGCCCGAGGGAGGGATCCAGACGACATCTTCCGTGACCAGGGCGGCGTAGCGGTCCGCGTCGCCGGCGTTCACCGCGGCGATCCACGTTTCGCGACGGGTGGCTGCGGTGTCGGGCAACGTCATCGAAACAAACTTGTGGGCGAACGCGGAGGGGAAGCAAGGAAAGGGCACCGTCCGGGCGCCCCGATGATCGGGCTGACCGGGTTCACCACTCCCACTGATCGTAGACCGCCGCGATCAGGCGTGGCTCTTCCCCGCTGCCGTCGAACACGAGGGTCATGTTCCACGTCTGCAGACAGCTCTCCCTCGCCGGGGGCTCGAGAAGGACGCCGACGTGGGGATACCGGGCCAGCTCCGGATAGAGCGAGGCCAGGGCGACCTCACGGCAGTTGAAGTGGCTCCCGACCCGCGTGGTGAGCTCCGTCAGGCCACTCGGGGGCAGGAGGTTGTGCCGGCCCACCCGCCACGAGCTGCGATCCTGCAGCTCCTCGCTCGAGACGCTCTTCCGTTCCGCGCCCCCCTCCGGAGCGACGTAGAGGGTCACGGAGTCGGCCAGGAGCCGGGGGTCCGGAGCCGCGTCGCCCCGGAGGAACGCCACGATCCGCTCGGCCCTCTCTCGGGATCGCTCGGGCGGCGACTCCGAGTCCGGCTGGCCGCACCCGGTGGCGATCAGCGAGGCGGCCAGCACCATGACGGGTAGACCGGAGGCCCTCGCGCTCTTCACCCTTTCCTCCCCGAGATCAAGTGCGCCGGCGAGTCGAACACCACCTCCCCGTCGGGGGTCACGAACTCGGCCAGCGCCGTCTCCGCCTCGACGAGGATGCCGTCGATGGTCTCCTC
>CAZADJ010000350.1:0-2450 GCA_964483845.1 uncultured Actinomycetota bacterium
GTGAGGACCAGCGCCCTCGACCTTCCGACATCACGCTGCGTGACGAGCGTCACGCAGTCACCGGTGCTTCGTTGGGTTGACTAGTCACCGGCAATCACGCTCCGTACGAGGAAGGTCGGTCTCGTGGCTCGTCCCACATCTCCTGCATCGCTGGCTCACCACTCCGGTCGCGCGCTCGTCGCCCTCGCCGTCGCGCTCGTGTTCGCTGCTGTGCTCGTCCTCCCGGCGGCGGCGCTGGAGATGACGCTCGACGACACCACGGACACCACCGAGGAGACCGTGAGCAGCCTCGAGGACGAGGTCGACGACGCGGCCGAGGAGCTCACGGGGGAGTCCGACGACGACCCCGTGGAGGAGACGGTCGAGGAGACCGCCGAAGAGGCTGAGGAGACCGTCGATGAGGCCGTGGAGACCGTGGACGACACGGTGGAGGTGGTGACCCGGGCGATCGACGAGCTGCTCGACGACGATGACGGCGACCCGCCCGGTGGGGGCGGGGATCCGGGCGGGGGCGAGGAGCCGCCGGACGATGACGGCGGCGGGGCCGCGCACCGGGCCGCCGCCTCGCAGGAGGTCGTCGCGGCGAGCCACGCTGCCAGCCTCGCGGGACTGCGCGCCATGCGGTCCCCGGACACCCGGGCGGCACCCTTCCGCTCGCACCTGGGTGAGGTCCACAGCGAGCAGGTGGTCGCCGACGTCGACGAGCTGTTCGCCCCCTTCCCGCAGGCAGCTCCGCCCTCCGGCGGCTCCGTCGCCGGGCCGGCGTCGGAGGGCGTCCCCGGTCGCAACGTGCCGCTCGAGGTGCTCCTCGCCGCCGCGCTGCTCGTCCTCGTCACCGCCGCGGCCCTGAGCCTGGAGGTGGGCGCCCGCCAGCCGAGCGGCTGAGGTCGGCGTTCCCGGGCGACGGTGTCGAGGGGCCGGCGGGCCGCTACCCTCACCGGTGGACGCACGATCGCGCGATGGTGTGCTCCGGTCGTCCCCCCGGCGACGTCCCCCGGTGAACCGGGTCAGGGCCGGAAGGCAGCAGCCCTAAGCCGTCACGGGGCGGGTGTCGGACGGGGCGGCCGGAGCAGACCACCGCGACACCGCACCCTGCTGTCGGCCCGCTCACGGTCCGTCTGCCGGTCGCCCTACGATGGGACCGTCGCTCGCACGCTCGCTCCCCGGGTGGACCACGTGGCCTACGTCTCGCTGTACCGCAAGTACCGACCGCAGTCCTTCGCCGAGGTGGTCGGGCAGCGTCACGTCACCCGGACCCTGGCGAACGCGATCACCGAGGACCGCCTCCACCACGCCTACCTCTTCACCGGCCCGCGCGGCACCGGCAAGACCTCGACCGCGCGCATCCTCGCCAAGGCGATCAACTGCGATGAGGGCCCGACCGCCGAGCCGTGCCAGACCTGCCCGTCCTGCCTCTCGGTCACCGACGGCTCCGCGGTCGACGTCATCGAGCTGGACATGGCGTCGCACGGCGGGGTGGACGACGCCCGCGAGCTGCGCGAGCGCGCCCTGTTCGCCCCCGCGCGGCTGCGCCGCAAGGTCTACATCCTCGACGAGGTGCACATGGCCAGCAGCGCCGCGTTCAACGCGCTGCTGAAGCTGCTCGAGGAGCCGCCCGGGCACGTCATGTTCACCATGGCCACGACCGAGCCGGGCAAGGTGCTGCCGACGATCATGTCGCGCGTCCAGCGGCTCGACCTCCGCCGGATCCCGGCGGCGGAGGTGGCCGAGCACATCAGCCGGATCTGCGCCCTCGAGGAGGTGGAGATCGAGGACACGGCCGTCGACGCCATCGTCCGCGCCGGCGACGGCTCGGCCCGCGACACCCTGTCCATCCTCGAGCAGGTGATGTCGTTCGCGGGCCGGGACGTGACCGGCGAGGACGTCGCGGAGCTGCTCGGCCACACGCCGGTCGACCGGGTGTTCGCGGCCGTCGTGATGATCGCCGAGGCGGACCTGGCCGGTCTGCTCGGCCTCGTCGGGGAGCTGCTCGACGGCGGTCACGACCTGCGCCGCTTCGCGCTCGACCTGGCCGAGCACCTGCGCGACCTCCTGGTCCTCCAGACGGTGCCCGACCGACCGGACCTGGTGGACGCGAGCACCGATCAGCGCACGCGCCTGCTCGGACAGGCACCGCTCCTGCCGCGCGAGCGGCTGGTCGGGGCGATCGACGTCCTCGGCGAGACCCTCGCGGAGATGCGGCGGGGCCCCGCACGACTCCCGCTCGAGCTCGCGCTGGCGAAGATCGTCCTACCGGCGGCCGGGAGCGACCCGGTCGACGAGGCCGCGATCCAGGGCGCCGCGGCGGCGCTCACAGCTGCCCCGGAGACCGACACGGAGGCGGACGGGTCCACCGGGGGGCCGGTGGCAGGCGCCCCGGGGGACGGATCCGCGGTCGGGGCGGACGGGGCCGACGCGGAGGTGGACGAGCTCGCGGATGACGCGCCCGG
>CAZADJ010000351.1:0-2445 GCA_964483845.1 uncultured Actinomycetota bacterium
GCGGGGGAGGGTACGGGGCGGCCGGCAGGCTGGTCACACAGGGACCGGGAGCCGCTCCGCCGCGGCCGGCCGGTCAGATGTTGAACAGGTCGTAGCCGTAGTTCCCGCGCTCGTAGGCGATGCGCGCGATCGCGTGCATGCGGTCGTCGTCGTTGTCGTCCACCCGGTCGAGCTGGTCGTGGACGCGGGCGGCCGCCCGGGTGCAGAACGTCTCCGCGATGTAGCGCTCCTGGCCGGACAGGTCGGCGCCCCCGCGGTCCTCGTAGATCGCGGTGACCCGCGCGAGCGTGCACACCTGGGCGTAGATGTCCAGCGCGGCGTGCGCGAGCCGCTTCTGCTGCCACTGGCGGTAGCGGATGTCCCGACCGTGCTCGCGCAGGAGGCCCTCCGCCGTCGCGCGCAGGTGGCGTGCCTGGTCGGCGATCGGGTCCGCCAGGTCGGACAGCTCGTCGTGGACCCCCGGGACGCGTCGCCGGTCGGGGCGGATGCGATCACCGATGCGGTCGACGAGGTAGTCGGCCACGTCCACGACCGTCCCGATGGTCGCGATCGGGTCGCGGAGGTCGATCTCTGACAGGTCGGGCAGCGCCTCGCCGAGCGCCTGGAGCCCGGTCAGCGCGATGAACGCGCGCAGCACGTCGTTCGCGCCCTCGAAGATGGGGAAGATCCGGATGTCGCGGAGGATCTTCTCGTACGGCTCGTCGCGCATGTAGGCGGCGCCACCGGCGAGCTGGAAGGACCGGTTGGCCGCGTACCACAGGAACTCCGAGCCGGCGACCTTGATCATCGCCGACTCGATGGAGTAGTCGGGCACGCCCCGGTCGACGAGCCCGGTCGTCGCGTACACCATCGACTCGAGGCCGAAGAGGTACGAGACCATCCACGAGACCTTCTCCTCGACGAGCTCGAAGTCCGCGATCGGCTGCCCGAACTGCTCGCGCTCGGTGACCCGGTCGATGGTGAGGTCGATGAGCTGCTTCGCGCCGCCCACGGCGCCGCTGCCGAGCGATATGCGCCCGTTGTTCAGGACGCTCATCGCGATGCTGAAACCGTCACCCGGCTCACCGAGGACGTTCTCCGACGGGACGACCACGTCGCGGAACGTGAGCGGGCGCAGGTCGTTGCCCCGGAGGCCCATGGTCTCGTGACGTGGACCGACCTCCAGCCCGTCCATCCCGCCCTCGAGGATGAACGCGACGTGCCCGGCGTCGGAGCGGGCGAAGGTCACGATCACGTCGCGGGCCCCGTTGCCGATGTAGCGCTTCTCGCCGTTGAGGAGCCACGAGCCGTCGGCGCGACGCTCGGCCCACGACTCGAGGTGGTAGGCGTCGGAGCCGGCGTTCGGCTCGGTCAGGGCGAAGGCGGCGAGCTTGCGCCCGGCGGCGAGGTCGGGGAGGAAGCGTTCCTGCTGCTCCTCGGATCCGTGGAGCACGATCCCCTTGTAGCCGATCGACTGGTGCACCCCGAGCACGGTCCCGAGCGTCGGATCGATCTGGCCGATCTCCTCGAACACCCGGCAGTACGCGGTCTGTGACAGCCCGCGACCGCCGAGCTCCGGGGGGACGTACAGGCCGAGCATCCCCATCTCCCCGAGGGCGGCGACGGTGTCGTCGCCGATCCAGCCGCGTTCCTCGACCGCCCGGGGGTCGTAGTGCTCCTCGGACCAGCTGTGCAGGTCGGAGGTGAGCCGTTCGACCTCACGGTGCTCGTCGCGCCCGAGACGGTGGTAGGGAAGGATCAGGTCGGCGGCGATCTCGCCGCAGAACAGCGGCTTGGAGAAGGACGGGGCGGAGAGCTCCTCGTCGCCGTCGCCGGCGCCCGGCACCCGGGCGTCCTCGGCCATCACGATCTCCTCGCTCGGTTATCCACAGGGGCCGGGGCACGACACGGTCGGAACTACACAGGTGTGAGTAACCCTGTGGATGACGGCCGGTTCCCGCCCCGGGGCGGCGTCGGACGGGTCCGGGGCGCCGACCGCCACGGTCCGGTCCCTCCCGACGCGTCAGCCGACGCGGAACGTCGGCATCGGCGCGCGGGACGTCAGAGCGAGCGGGGCTCCTCCCAGAGCGCCTCGTCGAGCTCGCGCTCGCGCTTCTTCTTCAGGAAGAACCCGAGGGCGCCGGCCGCGGCGAGCAGCAGCGCGAAGATCTTGCCCTTGCCGCCGGAGCTCTCTTCCTGCTCCGCGGTCTCGTCATCGTTGCCGAACATCGTCGTCCTCTCCTCGTCGGTCCGTCACGCGGACGTGCACAGCCTGCCACCGTCGCGGCGCCCGGTCAGCACCGGATCGGATCCGCTCGGACAGGATGCCCGGCCGGCGGTTCGCCGCGCGACCACCCGGCCGTGCGCGAGCAGCGCCGCGGTCTGCGGGGATCTGCTGGGAGGGGGATCCACGGGGCGCGGTGGGCCAGGATGGACTTGAACCATCGACCTCACCCTTATCAGGGG
>CAZADJ010000352.1:0-2419 GCA_964483845.1 uncultured Actinomycetota bacterium
CGTGGAGCATCTGAGTAACCCACTACCTACCGACCCGGAGCGCGCACCGTGCACACTCGGGCCACGTCGGACGTCCCGCAGTTCGGACCGTCGGAGCACGAGATGGGCACAGAGGGGTGCGGCACCACCGTCGCGGCCCCTCGTACCGCGTTGGGTCATCTCAACGCCTTTGTTGCTCGTTCGTGTGGACAGCGGCCACTGGCCGTTCGACCATGGTCACACGCGGCTAGTCCACCAGTTGACCTGCCCCCCCGTCCACGGAGGCAAGACATGGATGCAACGCCCTTCCCCGACGTCGGTACCCGGCAGAACCCGGCTCGCCGGCGCTTCGCCCTGACGCTGGTCCTTATACTCATCGGCTCGCTCGTCGTGGTCCTCCCGAGCTTCGCGGGCCACACCTCTGACCCCGGCATCTCCGGCACCTTCGAGAGCGCCGACGGCGATCTCGATCTGGATGATGGAGATTTCGAAGCCGACTGGAACAACCTCGTCCACGGTCTGGTCTCCGACGGGTCCGTCGACGAAGACGACCTCACCCAGAAGGGGGAGGACCTCGACTACAAGGTCGTGTTCGACGCACACAACTCCAACCAGGACATCGTCTACCAGGGAGGGAAGAACGACGCGAAGCACGACGTCGAGTGTCCCGGCTTGCGTACCAAGAAGGAGCAGAACAAGAGCGACTTCACCCGCTTCGGGATCGCCAACGAGACCGTCGACGGGGATGTCTTCGTGTACCTCTACTGGATCCGCGGGCCGCAGAACTCCACCAGCGCGTCCGGTCACGCCTCGTTCGAACTGAACCAGGGCGAGACCACGTGCACGGGGAGCTCCAACGACGCGGATGTCGCTGCGGCGGAGCAGCAGAACGTCGAACGCACAGCCGGCGACGTGCTGTTCATCTACGATTTCGAGGGTGGTCAGGGCCAGATCCCGACCATCACGCTCCACCGCTGGATCGATGTGACCGGCGACGACGGGGAGAACCAGGGTCTTGGCGCGAGCGACTGTGAGGTCGCGTCCTCGCTGCCGTGCTGGGGTCAGGGCTCGGCCGACCTGGTGACGGATCACATCGCCGATGCGCGGGTGAACGACGCGTCGATCGGCGCGGTTGCGGACGATATCAGCGGCGGCGAGCTCGGCACCGTCGAGTTCGGCGAGGCCGGGATCAACTTCACCGACGCCGGGATCTTCCCCGCCGAACTGACCGACCCCGAGACCGACTGCGTCAACTTCGGACTCGCTCGGGTGAGCAGCCGCTCGTCGGGCAACTCGTTCAACGCGGACCTGAAGGACTGGGTCGAACCGGCCGAGGTCACCGTCAGCAACTGCGGCAACCTCACCGTCAAGAAGGAGACGGACCCGTCGGGTGACACCACCACCGACTTCGGTTTCGACTTCAACCAGCAGGAGACCACGTTCACGCTCAAGGACGGCGATTCGAAGCAGTTCCTCGTGTTCGAGGGCACCCAGACCGTGACGGAGGACGACCCCGGCCCCGAGTACGAGCTCGACGACATCGTCTGCGTGGCGACCAACAACGGTTCCGACGTGGACTACACCGTCGACCTCGACGCGAGATCGGTTGACGTCCTCGTACGAGCCGACCAGAACATCACCTGCACCTTCACCAACAAGCTGAGGCTCGGCTCGCTCGTCATCGAGAAGGTCGACGACGCGGACGAACCCATGGAGGACATCGAGTTCAAGTTCGAGAACGTGGCCGACTCGTCCGACCAGACGACGGCAACCACGGACGCGGACGGCATCGCGTGCGTGGACGGCCTCCTCCTCGGCGCGACCTACGAGGTCTCCGAGCAGAACGTCCCGGACGACTACGAGGCAGCGGCCGAGACGACCCTGACGGTCACGGACACCGATACGTGCGGTGACCGTAAGAAGGACTCGGCCGATGCAGAGCACACGTTCGAGAACGTGCGCCTCCACAAGATCATGGTTATCGCCTGCCACCTCGCCGACGACACGCTCCACCCGAGCGACCTCACGCTGGACCTCGGGGAGACAACGGCGACGGCGACGTCGTTGACGCTGAACGATCTTGATGGTGGCCTGGGTGACGAGGACTCGAGCGATCTCGAGACCTTCCTCTGCGGCCTCGACAGTGGCTTCGAGGGACTCGGCCACAACACCTTCGACCTGGAGGTGGATACCGACACCCACGAGTAGCGTCGCGGAGCTCTGAGCCACACGGAGGGGCCGGTCTCGAGACCGGCCCCTCCGCCCGCATCCGACCGCCTACGGCTCCGGGTACGTCACGTCGAGCGTGAACGACGACTCCTCCGATCCCGACACGAAGAACTGGTTGCGGTGGTCAGGGATCCGGTGAGGCGCAGACCACTCGGGCGCGCCTCGTGTCCAGCGATCACCGACTGCGACGCGTCCACCCAGAACCGGACGA
>CAZADJ010000353.1:0-2418 GCA_964483845.1 uncultured Actinomycetota bacterium
TGCGGCCACCTACGCCGTGTCCGGTGTGGCCGGCGAGTTCGATCGCGAGCTGCTCGGCGTCTTCGACGCCCTCATGGTGGTCGTGCTGGGGCTCGTCCTCTACGCGATGTCCGCTCGGGAGCCGTCCCGACCCGCCGGGCTGATGGACGGCGTCCAACTGCTCGCTGTCGCCAGCGCCCTCGTGCTCGACGTGATGGTGCTCGGTGCGATGGTGGCCCGGATCGGAGATCTCGGCTTCACCCCGAACCGCGTCGCAGCGCTCGGCCTCAACCTCGTCCTGCTCGTGAACCTGGCCGGGACCGCCTGGCTCTTGACGCGTTTCCTCACGGGACGGATCGTCTTCCACCGGCTCGAGCGGTGGCAGACCTCCTACCTCCCCATCTTCGCGCTGTGGGCGGCCGCGATCGTCGTCGTGCTCCCACCGCTCTTCGCCTTCACCTGACCCGCGACGTCGCGGTTCACCGTGGCAACGACGCTGTTACGCTCCTCCCCCCGTGATGGACTCTCCCGTGGTGACCGGCTGGCTCCTCGACCCGGAGCGTTCCGACCCAGCGATCCGCTGGCAGGTCATGCGCGATCTGCTCGACGCCCCGCCCTCGGAGTGGGCCGCGGAGCGGACCAAGGTGGAGACGGAAGGCTGGGGTGCTCTTCTCCTCTCCTTCGAGGACGAGGACGGGCGGTGGGCGGGCGGTGCGCACTTCCCCGCCGACTACGTCTGGGGCGGCGACGAGCCCGGCCAGCCGTGGACGGCCACGACACACGCACTGACCCAGCTCCGCGAGTTCGGACTCGACCCGGCCTCGGACCGGGCGCAGCGCATGGTGGAGCTCATCGGCGCCAACGCCCGCTGGGAGCACGACGGCCAGCCGTACTGGGAGGGCGAGGTCGAGCCCTGCATCAACGGCATGACCGTGGCCAACGGCACCTACTTCGGGGTCGACATGGCCCCGATCGTCGACCGGCTCGTGGGCGAGCGCCTGGACGACGGCGGGTGGAACTGCGAGGCCGAGAACGGCTCGACCCGGTCCTCGTTCGACACCACGATCAACGTCCTCGAGGGGCTCCTGACCTACGAGCGGGCCACCGGCGGCACGCCCGGGTCGCGGGAGGCGCGCCGCTCCGGCGAGGAGTACCTCCTGGAGCGCTCCCTGTTCCGTCGACGCAGCACGGGTGAGCCCGCCGACGAGCGCTACCTCGACCTCCTCCACCCCGACCGGTGGCACCACCACGTGCTCCGGGGGCTCGACTACTTCCGCTCCTCGGCCACCCTGACCGGCGTGCCTCCCGACCCTCGGCTGGGAGAGGCCATCGACCACGTCCGCTCTCGACGCTCGAGCGACGGCACCTGGCCGCTCGACCGGAGCCCGACGGGGCGGGTGTGGTTCGACGTCGACGACGGCGAGGGCGAACCCTCACGGTGGGTGACCCTCCGGGCGATGCGCGTGCTCCGGTGGTGGGAGGGATAGCGGAAGTCGTCCGGTGATCCTCTTCGGCTCACGACACAGCGCATCCCGGAACGGTCAGGCGTGGGCGACCGATCCGTGGCACGGGCATGATCCTCGTCCTGCGTAGCATGTCCGAGACGAGGAGCCAGAGGAGGCATGCGTTGCCGGTCGAGTGGTGGGAGGAGGAACCCGCGTCGTCACCGGAGGAGATCCGCCTCCGCCACGCGGCGAACAAGGCGAGCTGGGAGCAGGCTGCCGGGGCCTATGCCCGAGAACTCGACGACGCTCTCGCGTTCCTTCGCGATGGCAGCAGCAACCTGCATCCGATCGAGCGCAACATGCTCGACGAGCACCGCGGGTCGCTCGCGGAGTGGTGTGAGTCGGCGATCCACCTCCAGTGCGCGTCCGGGAAGGACACGCTCTCTCTGCTGAACGAGGGGGTCCAACGTGTCGTCGGTGTCGACATCGCCGAGCGGCACATCGCCAACGCCCGGCGCCTGACCGAGGCGCTCGACGCGCCAGCGACCTGGTACTGCTGCGACGTCCTCGACACGCCGTCCGAGCTCGACGGCACAGCCGACCTCGTCTACACGGGCCGCGGAGCGATCGGCTGGATCCACGACCTCGACTCGTGGGCGTCTGTCGTTGCCCGCCTGCTGAAGCCGGGAGGGGTGCTCAGCCTGCTCGACGACCACCCGACGAGTCACCTCTTCGACCCGGACGAGGAGGAGATCGTCTACAGCGGAGTCTCCTACTTCGACGCCGCTGCTGCCGGCTACGGGTTCTCCGAGAGCTACATCGCCCACCTCGGTGTTCCGATGACGGAGGTCGTGATCAACCACGATCGGGTCTGGACCATCGCGGAGATCTTCGCCGCGATCCGTGGGGCCGGGCTCGAGGTCGTCCACCTCGGTGAGCACCCCGAGCCGTACTGGGACCTGTTCCCCCTGTGGTCGCCCGATCAGGTGCGCCG
>CAZADJ010000354.1:0-2417 GCA_964483845.1 uncultured Actinomycetota bacterium
AGGCGACGGCGAGGAAGAGGAGGAGGAGAAGACGGCCTTCGACGTCGTCCTCACCGACGCCGGCGACAAGAAGATCCAGGTCATCAAGGAGGTCCGTGGCCTCACCAGCCTCGGTCTGAAGGAGGCCAAGGAGCTCGTCGAGTCCGCGCCGAAGCCGGTGCTCGAGGGCGTCGCCAAGGAGCAGGCCGACGATGCGAAGGACAAGCTCGAGGAGGCCGGCGCCTCCGTGGAGCTCCAGTAGCCCGTCGACGGCTGCGCGTCGGGTGCGCCTGCGGGCCTCCTCCCCGCACGTTCAGTCGACCCCACGGCACACCCGCCGCTCCGCCTCCCTGCGCCGCCGGATCGTCGGAGGCGCTTGACAGGAGGTACGAGTGACCGGTATCTTTGCCTGTCGCCTTCGCCCGCCGCCCGGATCTGCGAGAGACTTGCCCGAGTCGCTCCTGCGCGAGACCACCGAGACCACCGTTCGGCTCTGGACGGTGAGCCACTGCCTTGCACCGCACCAGCGATCGCGGTCGAGCGGTGCCCGGTGACCACCGAGACCCGACACAGCACGAGGCACGCCGCTCCCCCGCTCGGAGGCGACGCTCGCGCGCTGCGCGCGAGCAGCGAGGCGAGCGACGTGATCCGCCGACCGACCCGAAGTGAGCCCCACCGACCCCGGAGGACCTCTTGGCCGCAGTGACCGTCGACGAGCGACTCAACTTCTCCAAGCTCACCGAGCCCCTCCCCCTCGAGGAGCTCGACCTGCTGGCGATCCAGCGGGGCTCGTTCCAGTGGCTGCTGGACGAGGGACTCGGGGACATCTTCGACGACATCTCCCCGATCGAGGACAGCCAGGCCAAGATGCTGCTGTCCTTCTCCGACCACCGCTTCGAGGAGCCGAAGTACGGCGTCGAGGAGTGCAAGGAGAAGGACATCACCTACGCGGCGCCGCTGTTCGTCACAGCGGAGTTCACCAACCTCGAGACCGGGGAGATCAAGGCCCAGACCGTCTTCATGGGCGACTTCCCGATCATGACCGACCGCGGCACGTTCGTGATCAACGGGACCGAGCGCGTCGTGGTGTCCCAGCTCGTGCGCTCGCCCGGCGTGTACTTCGACACCTCGATCGACAAGTCCACCGGTCGTGACCTGTACGGGTGCAAGATCATCCCGGCGCGCGGCGCGTGGCTCGAGTTCGAGGTCGACAAGCGCGACCGGGTCGCGGTCCGCGTCGACCGCAAGCGCAAGCAGCACGTCTCGGTCTTCTACCGGGCGCTGAAGGCGATCGTCCGCAACGAGGAGACCGGCGAGTACGAGGCGGCGGACCAGGAGGTGCTCGACACCGAGGTCCCCGACGAGGAGATCCTCGAGTTCTTCGACAACGCCGAGTCGATCGCGCTCACGCTGGACAAGGACCGGACCCCGCCGACGCCGGGTGAGGCGCTCGAGGAGATCTACAAGAAGCTCCGGCCCGGCGAGCCGCCCAGCGCCGACCAGGCCGTGAACCTCCTCATCAACATGTTCTTCAACTCGAAGCGCTACGACCTGGCGCGCGTCGGCCGCTACAAGATCACCGGCGCGGTGAAGGACGACGGCGAGTGGAAGCCCGGCAAGCTCACCGACGAGTTCTCCGAGCTCGGCTTCGACATCCCCGACGGCCACACGCTCACCAAGGAGGACGTCCTCGCGACGATGGCCTACCTGGTGAAGCTGCACCGGGGCGAGGACGGCTACTGGGTCGACGACATCGACCACTTCGGCAACCGTCGGCTGCGCTCGGTCGGCGAGCTGATCCAGAACCAGGTGCGCATCGGGCTCTCCCGCATGGAGCGCGTCGTGCGCGAGCGGATGACCACCCAGGACCTCGAGGCGATCACCCCGCAGACGCTGATCAACATCCGTCCGGTGGTCTCGGCGATCCGCGAGTTCTTCGGGACCTCGCAGCTCAGCCAGTTCATGGACCAGACCAACCCGCTGTCGGGCCTCACGCACAAGCGGCGTCTGTCGGCGCTCGGCCCGGGCGGCCTGTCGCGCGAGCGCGCCGGCTTCGAGGTGCGCGACGTCCACCCGTCCCACTACGGGCGGATGTGCCCGATCGAGACGCCGGAGGGTCCGAACATCGGGCTCATCGGCTCGCTCGCGACCTACTCACGCATCAACGAGTTCGGCTTCCTCGAGACGCCGTACGCGAAGGTCGAGAAGGGCCGGGTCACCGACACGATCGAGTACCTGACGGCAGACCTCGAGGATCGTCACGTCATCGCGCAGGCCAACGCCCCGATCGACGGGCGCGGGCGGTTCACCAACGAGCTGGTGCTGTGCCGGGCGACGGGCGGTGAGGTCCGTGAGGTGCCTCCCGAGGAGGTCGACTACATCGACGTCTCCCCGCGGCAGATCGTCTCGGTCGCCGCGGCGCTGATCCCGTTCCTCGA
>CAZADJ010000355.1:0-2390 GCA_964483845.1 uncultured Actinomycetota bacterium
CACCTGAAGCTGAACGACCAGGCGCAGCGCACGGTGCTGTGCAAGGACCCGTTCCGGCACGAGGACGAGCGCGTCGACAAGCTCATCGCGTCGATGTGAGCCGTTCGGGATCCGCGGGGAGGGCACGGTGGTCGAGAAGGTCGAGCGTCTCATCAACCTCACGGTCGCGCTGCTCGAGACGCGGCGGCCGCTGACGCTGGCGGAGATACGGGCGAGGATCGCCGGCTACGACCACGACGAGCCGGAGTCCGCCCGACGCATGTTCGAGCGCGATAAGGACGAGCTCCGCGACCTCGCGATCCCCATCGAGACCGTCCGGGTGGGTCTCGGCGAGGGGGAGTGGGGCTACACGATCGAGCGCTCCGCCTACGAGCTGCCCCCGGTCGAGCTCGAGGCCGAGGAGGTGGCTGCGCTCGCGGTCGCCCTCGAGGTCGCCGGTGACGACCGGGCCCGGCTCGGCCTCCGCAAGATCGGAGCCCTGGCGCCCGACCCCCGGCAGCGCGAGGTGCCGCCGGCCGCGGTGGAGACGGAGCTCGGGGACCTCCCGGGGGTCGCGAGCGCGATCATCGAGCGGCGCTCGCTCACCTTCGCCTACCGGGACGCCCGCGGCAGGTCGACGCGACGGACGGTCGATCCGTACGGCCTCGGACAGCGCGGCGGCTCGTGGTACCTGGTCGCCTGGGACCACGACCGTGCCGACCTGCGCGTGTTCCGCCTCGACCGCATCAGCGACGATCCCGAGCCGGGCGCGGAGCCCGACGCGTACGAGATCCCCGGTGATCTCGACGTGGGGGCGGCGATCCGCGGCCCCGAGGCGGAGGGCGTGGAGCTGCGCGTGGCCGTCGCGCCGGAGGCGGCGTGGCGACTGGCCCCCGACGGCGACCGCGTCGAGACCCGGGATGACGGCTGGGTCGAGGTGAGCGTGGCGGGCGCCGACGTGGACCGCGTCCTGCCGCGCGTACTGGCGCTCGGGTCGCGTGCGGAGGTGCTCTCGCCGGCGGACGCGCGCCGCGCCGCGGCAGAGCGTCTCCGGGCGCTGGCTGGGGGGGAGGTGCAGGGGTGAGTGCGGCCGAGACCGTCCACCGGATCCTCGCGCTCGTGCCCTGGCTGCTCGAGCGGCCGGGTGCGTCCGTGGAGGAGACCGCCGAGGCGTTCGGCGTCGACCGCGAGACCGTGCTGGGCGATCTGGACACCGTCGGCTACTGCGGCCTGCCGGGCCTCGGGGGCGGCGCCCTGTTCGAGATCAACGTGGTCGAGGACCGGATCCTGGTCGGGATGGCCGACGAGCTGCGCCGCCCGCTCCGCCTCACGCCGCTCGAGGCGCTCCGCCTGATCGCGACGGGGGAGACGGTGGCGAGCGCGTTCGGGGACGAGCTGCCCGCCCTGCGCTCGGCCCTGGACCGGGTCCGCGACGCGGTCGGGATGGCCGGATCCGTGACCGTGACGGTCGACGGGACAGCCGGGCCGGTGAGCGAGCTGCGGGAGGCCGTGCGCGAACGTCGGCAGGTCGTCATGCGCTACCAGGGACGTGGTGACGACGCTCCGACCGAGCGGTGCGTGCACCCCCAGCGGCTGCTGCTGGTCCGTGGGGCCTGGTACCTCCAGGCTCGGGACGACGGGGCCGACGAGCCGCGCACCTTCCGGCTCGACCGCGTCGCTGACCTGCGGGTGACCGACGAGCCCGCGGAACCGGGGGAGGCGACCGAGGTGCGACCCCGCTACGAACCGGGTCCGGACGACATCGACGTCGAGCTGTCCCTCGCACCGGGGGCGCGGTGGATCGCCGACGCGGTCGACGCCCGCGAGGTTGAGGAGCAGGACGGCGGGCGGCTGCGTGTGCGCTTCGCGACCGATGCTCCCCGCTGGGTCGCCGAGCTGGTGCTCGCGGCCGCGCCCGGAGCCGCCGTCGTGGCGCCGGGAGAGCTCGACGAGCGGGTCCGCGAGGAGGCTGCCGCGGCCGTGGCACGCTACGCGCCGGGCTGAGCCTCCGTTGAGGGGTCCGGGCCGACGACGTGCTCGACGTCGGCGAGGTCGTCGGCGTTACGGGGCAGCAGCACGGTGAACGTGCTGCCCTTGCCGAGCGCCGAGCGGACCTCGATCCGGCCGCCGTGCGCCTCGACGAGCGTGCGGCAGATGTAGAGCCCGATCCCGGTCCCGCCGTGGTGGCGCGTCTCGGTCCCGTCGATCTGCTTGAAGCGGTCGAACATCTTCGGGATGTCCCCGCTGAAGATGCCGATGCCGCGGTCGCGGACGGCGATGCGCATGGTCTCCTCGTCCGCGGTGAAGCGGACCTCGACGGCCGCTGGGGGCTCGGAGAACTTCACCGCGTTGGTGATCAGGTGGTGGAGCACCTGCTCGACCTTGATGCTGTCGACCGGCGCCTCGAGGGA
>CAZADJ010000356.1:0-1073 GCA_964483845.1 uncultured Actinomycetota bacterium
GGTCAGACGACCGTCCGGACGCTATCGTCGGCGGGGAAGCCGTTCCGGCGAGGTGCCCATGGCGATCGTACTCGTCGTCGACGACGACGACAGCGTCCGCGAGCTCATGGACGTCGCCCTCGAGACCCACCACGTCATCGCGGCCCGGGACGGCCAGGAGGCGCTGGAGAAGCTGGCGGAGCAGCGCGTCGATGCGGTCGTCCTCGACATCATGATGCCCCGGCTGGACGGGATCGAGACGCTGCGGCGCATGCGCCTCGACTCCTCGCTCCGCGACATGCCGGTGGTGGTGCTCACGGCGAAGGTCGGCGAGGACGACCACCTCCGCGGGTTCCAGGCCGGTGCCGACGCCTACGTCACCAAGCCGTTCGAACCGGACACGCTGGTCGAGGCCCTGGACACGGTCCTCGACCTCACACCCGAGGAGCGCCAGCGTCGCCGCGAGCACGAGAAGGAGAGGGCGGCGCTGCTGCGCCAGCTGGAGCGCCGCTTCCGCTGATCCGCCACACCGCGTCGGCCGTGACGCGACCGATCCGGGCCCGGCCCGCGACGGGTGCGGACCAGGCACCACGACCGGGTGGGGGCGTGTCCCGCACGGGTCGCGTCCCGGGACAGATCCCGGGACAGATGGAGGCCCCGGTTGACCCGTACCCGGTGGCGGTCGCCCGCCTCCGGCCCGAGCCCTCCGGGGCCTCCGGTCGCACCGTCGCGGCGGCTCCGATCGGACACCGCCACCGTGGACGCGGGACCGCCTCGTCCGTCCGATCCCGCCCGGTCCCGGTGTCGCGGCGGTGAACCAGGTCCACATCGCCTCGCGGCGACGTCGCGTTGAGCACCGTCGGTGGTCGCTCGACCGGACCGTGGTCACGCCGATGGCCGGCGACGGTGCGACGTGACGGACGCTACGCCCGGCCGACCGGGGGGTCAACGCCCGAGCACCACGTCCGCACCCTGTGGACGGTGGACGCGCCCCTCCGTCCGGTGTGCGCGCGCCGGACGGGTACCGGCACCGTTGCGCACGGCAGGGCGGCCGTCTACTATCTCAACCAGAGAGTTTTGAAAACACCGAGGTT
>CAZADJ010000356.1:1173-2381 GCA_964483845.1 uncultured Actinomycetota bacterium
AGGTTCGGCCCCGAACAGGACGGGTGCGCATGGGAGTCGGGACGAGCGAGGAGCGCGAGCTCGTCGATCTGCTCGGCGGATCCCGGGCTGCGATCGCCCGCATCCTCAAGCGCGAGGGTGAGCGCAGCGCGCCCGAGCTAGCCGAGGACCTCGATATCAGCGACGTCGCCGTCCGCAGGCACCTCACGGTGCTGGCGGAGGACGGCCTCATCACCGACCGGACCGTGAAGCAGGAGCGCGGGCGACCCGTCGCCCGCTACCGGCTCACCGCGCGCGGGGAGGAGCTCTTCCCCCACCGCTACGACGAGATGGTCGACGAACTGATCGACTTCCTCGGCGAGGAGCACGGGCGCGACGGTGTCCGGGCGTTCCTGCGCTGGCGGCAGGCGCGCACGACCGACCGGTACGCTGCCGAGATCGACGCCGAGGACACCGGTGAACGGCTCGAGCAGCTCGCCGAGGCGCTGCGCTGCGCCGGCTACGAGGCGACGGTCGACGAGACCGAGGACGGCTACGAGCTGACCCAGACGCACTGCGCGATCTACGAGGTCGCCCGCGAGCACCCGGAGATGTGCGCCTACGAGGCGGCGGTGTTCCGCGACGTCCTCGGCGACGACCTGCACATCTCGCGTCGCGAGACCTTGGCCAAGGGCGACGAGGCCTGCGTCTGCACCGTGCGACCCGCTGCGGACGGCCTCCCGATCACCTCCGCGGCGCCCAGCGACTGAGCCGGACCGAGACCGACGACCCGACCGACCGACGACCGACCAGACCGTGACCCGCCCGCCGACCGCGGGCGACGATCCGTCAGAAGGAGCCGACGTGGCCCCCGAGACACCTGCAGCGACGACACCACGCGAGCGGCAGGAAGCCGTCGCCAAGGACCTCGAGACGTACAAGTTCGGGTGGAGCGACCCCGAGAACTACGCCTTCGAGCCGAAGCGCGGCCTCAACCGTGAGGTCGTCGAGGAGATCTCGTTCCTCAAGGACGAGCCCGAGTGGATGCGTGACGTCCGCCTGCGCGCGTACGACGCGTTCACGCGCCGTCCGATGCCCGACTGGGGCGGCGACCTGTCGGGGATCATCTTCGACGACATCTACTACTTCGTGCGCGCCACCGAGCAGCAGGCGACCTCCTGGGAGGAGCTGCCCGACGACATCAAGAACACCTACGACAAGCTCGGGATCCCCGAGGCCGAGAAGCAGCG
>CAZADJ010000357.1:0-2381 GCA_964483845.1 uncultured Actinomycetota bacterium
GCCGGGGTGGAGGCCGGGGTCCTCGCGCACACGTACTCGAGCTCGAGCTTCTACGACGTGCGGTTGAACGGGAGGACGATGACGGAGACGGAGCTGAACGCGTTGGTCGCCGGGGAGCACGGCGTCCCCGTCGGCCTCGTGACCGGCGACGACAGGATCTGCGCGCTCGCCGAGGAGCGGCTCGAGGCCGTGCGGACGGTCACGGTGAAGCGCGGGCACGGGTACACCGTCGGCGCTTCGATGCACCCGGAGGTGGCCGGGGAGGCCATCCGGGAGGCCGCGGCCGCCGCGGTCGACGGAGCCTCCGAACTCGAGCCGACCGTCGAGGACGGCCCGTTCACGCTCGAGGTCGATCTGACGGACCTGTCCCGCGCCGAGCTGTGCTCGCTCCCGCCCGGCGTCGAGCGCGAGGGGCGTACGGTCCGGTACGCGAGCGAGGACTACCTGGAGGTGTTCCGCTGCCTCCTCGCGTGGTCGTACCTGGCCGCCGCTTCGTGATCGCCTCCGCGCCCCGACGCAGCAGTGGCGCCGGGGGTCGGGATCGGCGCCGGCCGACGGTCAGCCGGCCGCGTCGGCGGTGTCGACCTCCTCCGGGTCCTCCGGTGGGGGGGCGGTCGCACCGTCACCGATGCGGGCGAGGACGTCGCCGGTCCCGACGCTGTCGCCCGGCGACAGGGTGAGCTCACTGACCGGGCCGTCGCGGTGGGCGGTGACGTGGTTCTCCATCTTCATCGCCTCGACGACGGCGACCAGATCACCGGTCGAGACGGTGTCGCCCTCGTCGACCGCGTACTTCACGACCGTGCCCTGCATCGGCGAGACGAGGTCCTCGCCGCTGCTGGCGACGGCGCCGCCGCCGTCACGTCGGGCACGCCTACGGGCGCGCTGCGCGACGTCGCCGGCGGCCCGACCGCCGCCGCCGAGTGCGAGATCACCGAACACACGGACGGTGAGGCGGCGGCCGCCGACCTCGACGGTGACCTCGCGGCTCGGCTCCCCGTCGTCGTCGGGGGTCGTCGCCGGCCCGTGTGGCGCCAGGCCGGACAGGTCCCACTCGTTCTCGACGGAGATGGTGGAGTGCTCACCGGCGGCGAACTGCTCGTGTTCCATCGCCAGTCGGTGGAACGGGATCGTCGTCGGGATCCCCTCGACCTCGAGCTCGTCCAGCGCCCGCAGCATGCGACGGCGGGCGTCGTCACGGTCCTCGCCCCAGACGATGAGCTTGCCGAACATCGAGTCGTACACCTGGGGGATCTGCCAGCCACCGAAGGCGGCGCCGTCCCACCGCACCCACGGTCCGGACGGCGCCGCGAACGAGGTGATCAGACCGGGCGCCGGGGCGAAGCTGCTCGCGGGGTCCTCGGCGTTGAGGCGCACCTCGATGGCGTGGCCCCGCAGCGACACGTCCTCCTGTGCGATGCCCATCCCCTCCCCGGCGGCGATGCGAAGCTGCGCGTGCACCAGGTCCACGCCGGTGACGAGCTCCGTCACGGGGTGCTCGACCTGCAGGCGCGTGTTCATCTCGAGGAAGTAGAAGGTCTCGCCGTCGGCGTCGAGGAGGAACTCGCACGTCCCGGCGTTGACGTAGCCGACCTCGCGTGCGATCCGGGTCGCGGCCGCCCCCATGCGCCCGCGCAGTTCCGGGTCGACCCCGGGCGCCGGTGCCTCCTCGACCAGCTTCTGGTGCCGACGCTGCAGCGAGCAGTCGCGCTCGCACAGGTGGATCACCGTGCCGTCGGTGTCGGCCAGCACCTGGATCTCGACGTGGCGCGGTCGCTCGAGGTAGCGCTCGAGGTACACCTCCCCGCGACCGAAGGCGGCTTCGGCCTCCCGCATCGCCGAGGCGACCGCGTCGGCGAGCTCGCCCTCGCTCTGCACGACGCGCATGCCGCGGCCCCCGCCGCCGAACGCGGCCTTCACCGCGACCGGGTAGCCGTGCTCCTCAGCGAACACGACCGCGTCGCCGACCTCCTCGAGCGGCTCCTGTGTCCCGGGGACGACCGGTGCCTCGGCCGCGAGCGCGGCCTCCCGCGCGGAGAGCTTGTCCCCCATGCGCCGGATCGCCTCCGCCGGCGGACCGACGAAGACGAATCCGGCGTCGCGCACCGCCTCGGCGAAGTCGGCGTTCTCGCTGAAGAACCCGTAGCCGGGGTGGATGGCGTCGACCCCGGCCTCACGCGCGGCTCCCAGGATGCGTTCGGTGTCGAGGTACGACTGACCGGCGGGTGCGGGGCCGAGCAGACGCGCCTCGTCGGCGAGCCGTACGTGGAGCGCGTCGCGGTCGGCCTCGCTGTACACGGCGACGGCGCGGATCCCGAGCTCGCGACACGCGCGGATCACCCGGACGGCGATCTCGCCGCGGTTCGCGACGAGGACAGCGT
>CAZADJ010000358.1:0-2380 GCA_964483845.1 uncultured Actinomycetota bacterium
CTGCGATGGCATTTACGGTGGGAGGGGCTTTGAAACGGTCCACGTCGATCGTTCCCAGTCGCTTAGCGGCGACGGGTAAGCCGATACCGCCTGGGCATCTCCCCAGATTTCGGTTGCAACCGAGACACTTTTCCAAGGTAACATCTGCCCGGGTAACGGTCCCTGACGCTGGCGCGAAGCTCGCCCTTTCGCTGAGCGCGCCGATCTTTCGCCCCCCGCCGGTTAGTATGCTTATCCACGAGTTGAGATTATGGGGGCCCAACCACGACTTTTCCGCTTTTCCCGCTAGTCGTTGCGCTAACTCCTCGGAGATACTGCGAGCGTTGACCGATGGGTTGCATGCCAGGCGAGTCGCTTTGGCGAGGGAAGAATCGGTTTACCTGTCTCCATCGCCCTACGGGCTTAGTGTAACGCTACTGGGAAAAGATTATGCGCGCGAAGGATTAGGAGAGTCGCATTTTGGACAACTGGCAGCGGCATTGGGCACCGCCGGCGTGACATCGGATTTTCCCATGGTTGACGATTCGGGAACTGCCTTCACGATTCGTGATCATCTTAGTCACTTGGCGTTGGAATACAGACCCGACTTCGAGCAAGAGTTCATCGCGGTTGCATTGGCGCATTATCTCGATAGCCCTTGTTCGTGGCGAGATGCTTCCGTCACTGCTCAATAACCCCTCGGGAACTTCGATTCTATCCTGTGTCGGGCTCGGATGCGGCCGCCCGCATCAGCTCCGGTAGAAGGGGAATGTCTCCGATGCCGCGAATGCGATCGCGAAGGTAGTTCTGAAAACTCACTCCCAACTTGCGACAGGTCTTCTTCAGACTCATAAATGTATCTCGACAGCGACGGCCTTCGTCGCTGCGTGTTCCCCCGCTGATCTTGCGAAGGCGTGCGTACTCCCGAATATCGTTTTCCGACAAGTTGTTGTGTAGCGGCAAGTGTGGATACTCCAGCACGGCCAAGAACTCCGAACGCTTCGCATGCAGCAGCTGCAATGCATCGTTCAGAGCTGGGTAGCCTGTTTTGCCGCCGCACAGTTGATCGAACTGCGATTCGATCGACTCTTTGGCCGCCTCGCTGGGAGCCCGCCGGTAGGCTTGCAAACTCTGGTAAATCTCCCAGAACGTCGATTGGGCGAGTTCCTTGGCTTGGCGGTGCCGTGTGATCAGCGGAATCAGTCGATCGATCTTGCGTTCGCCGTGCACCCAACATAGTCCATGCACGAAACCCATCAGCTTGAACTGCGGCGCATCATCGCTAACAAACCCAAGGTCGTCATACCAGTCCTCGGTTAACAAGGTTCCCATCAAGGCTGCTTCGCTGACTTGTCGGCGCCCGGCTGGCTTTTCAAGACCCCACTGGGTCAACTGTTCTTCCCAGGCCTCTCGCCCCAACCACATGCCGTCGGGTTGTTCGTCCATCTTGGCTTGGAGCTTGCCGCTCGCTCCGGTAAGCTCCAGGCATGAGCGTGCTTCTTCGCACAAGCGGTAGTGTTCATCGGGCTGGCAGAGAAGACGCAAAAAATTCAGTCTCGACTTCGAATCGGTCGTGCTAAAGCTGGCGAACAGCTCATTGCCAATGTGCGTGCATACAGCCGCTTGGCCTTGATGGCGGGCCGAGGTGTCATCGCAGTGCAGGTGGTCAGTGATCTGGCGAGCGGTCGGCAACAGTTCGTCTTTCTCGGCGTGGAAAGATTCGTGCCCTTTGAGCAGCAAGTTGGAAAGCTGACCGGCGGAAATGTCCACGCCCATTTCGTGCAGATGTTCGAGCAAACGCCCTTGAGTAACGTGGTTTTGATGCGCCTGCAGCAGAACGAATTCGAGCAAACCAGGCCCGAAATGGGAGTCAACTTCTGGCGGCCGTTGGGCGACGGCCAGCGAACCATCCGGGAGCCGGTAAACGGCTCGTCGATAGCGTGTATTGCGTGTCTCCAGCACAATGTCTTGCACAACGAAGTCCCGGTAGCCTTCCAGTTTGGCACCTTCGGGCAGGTTATCCGGGGTGAGGATCTCGTTGTAATCGATGCGGATATCCTTGGTTTTGCTTCGTTTTGCGCTGCCTGGGCGTTTGCCTTTCGGTTTAGCGGGGGCTGCTGGCGGGGGTTTGAGCAGCCTGCTAGGCTTGATCTTGGGCCGTCGGGTGGTCTTCTTGAGCCGCTGGATTTCGTCCCGCATTTGTTCGAGTTCCTGGTCCTGTATCTGGATGACCGCCACCAGGGCCAAGACCAATGGGGATTGCTGATCAACGGGAATGGTAATCCCTTTGATCTTCAGCGGTTCAGCCGTCTCAGAATGCTTTTCGGTGCTCATCCTCATAGAGAGCGCCAAATCGCCTCCCCATGTAAAGACCAATCCCGCTAGTTTATTGAGCAGTTAC
>CAZADJ010000359.1:0-2366 GCA_964483845.1 uncultured Actinomycetota bacterium
CGGTGGCGCCCTCCGCGTTCATGTCCGGATCGCTCACGGTGCCCCTCGCGCCTCCAGTCCGCCAGCCGCGGACCGAGCCTAACTAGACGCCGCCGAGACCGTGCATCATCTCCCGCTCCGACGCATCTCCCAGGTGGCCCACGGCGATTGCCCGCCTGGTTTTCACGCTCACTTGTGGGTCAGCGGACGCAGGTCTCACGGTTCGGGTTGCAGCCGTGGCCGGACTGCTTCCCCTTCGCCTTCCCCGGCGGCTCCTCAGGCGGCCCCGGCGGATCGAACGGCGGGCCCCCCTTACCCTTGCCTGGGCCGTCGCCGTCGGCGAAGAATGACGCCCCACCCGTCTGCCGGAAGAACGCCGGGAGGGCCACGGAACCTCCCTGCCGGGTGTCCGAGTAGGCGGCGACGAGGGCACCGGTGCCGTCGACCTCGATCGAGAAGTAATCGCCGAGGCGCCGGTCGACAAGCTGCGCCTGACAGATCGTGCCCCCCTGACAGATGGTGCCGACGTGGAACGGCTCCGGGGTCGCCTGGACGACGGTGAAACCGGGCACCGCGGAGTCGGTGCAGCCGAGACCGTTCAGCGTCTGCGCGACGTAGACGTGCCATGGGTTGTCCTCGTCCGCCCGCTCGGCGTTGTGATCCGGGAGCGCTTCGTTCGTCCCGAACCAGGCGATGCCGACTCGGCCCTCGTCGCCGACGGCGATCCACGGCCAGATGTCCGTGCGGTCGTCGGGGTCGACGCGGATGGGATCCGACCACGTGCGCCCAGCGTCGTCCGAGTAGGCGTACCACACCCCCGCGGGGCGGTTGCCGTCTCCGCCCTCGTCCCAGACGAGGTACAGGTTCCCGGACGGGTCCAGGTGGAACGCGGGCCAGTGCGAGAGCATGTCGACGCCCTCGGCGATCGTGTTCACCTCAGGGGCGAGGGCCGTCTCGAGATCCTCGTTGAGGGGGTCGCGGAAGGCCGCCATCCGGAGGGCGCCTTCGGACAGGTGCGCTTCGTAGAGCGTGTCGGTCGTGTGGTCGTAGCGGAGATCCCCGAGACCGCCAGGGTCGGAGATGCCGCGCGAGAAGGTCGCGCCACCGTCCGTGCTCCGGTAGATGGTGTGGCCGAGGTGACCTGCCGGATCGGTCGGGAAGGTGCCACCCGCGAAGGCGTTGCCGACGATGAAGACGACGTCCTCGGGTCCCGCCTCCTTCCACTGGCGGTCCGTCATCGTCTGGGCGAAGAAGTTCCGGAGTTCGAAGCTGCGCCCGCTGTCCGTCGACCTCGAGAGCGCGACGTTGACGAGGTTGATCTCCGAGAAGTACACGTTCCCGGCGGCATCGATGGCGAAGTCGGGGTCGGAGAAACCGGAGTTGGGGACGCCGCTCGGGGGGAGCGTGCGGTCGACGAAGTTCCACGACCCGCCGTTGTCGTCGCTCCAGTAGATGTAGGCCTGACCCCGGTAGTGCTGAACGAACGCGGCGGAGTCCTCGTCGGCGATCTCGGGGCTGTAGAAGTGGGTCGTCCCCGCGTGGGAACCGTAGAGCAGTGTGCCGTCCGGGTGCGTGTGGATCATCGGTTCGCCGCCGGCACGTTCGGTGTCGACGTAGGCCGGCTCGGAGAAGGTGGGGGGCTCGGAGGGAGCGTCACAGGTGGCGACCGGTCCCTCCTCGGCGGACCGCTCCGCCGCGGTCAGCTCCAGCGTCCCGGTGTAGGGCGAGGGGACGGCGTTCGCGAACGGACAGGCCACGACGTCGTAACTCCCGGCGATGGGGTCGTTGAGGACCACGGATTCGGCGGTGTCGACGAACCCCTGGTCGGTCGAGTGCGGGGTGCCCTCCGGGTCGAAGACCGTGGCGATGGCGTCCGCCTCCGGTGCCGGATCGATCGTGAAGACCGCCGTGACCGTGACGTTGTCGTACGTACCTTCGGGGACCGCGAGTTCGATCGCGTGGTGGTCCTCGGTGAGCCCGGTCGGGTCGACCGTGCACTCGCTCTCGAGGTTCGCCCCAGGTGGGAGCGTCCCCTCCCAGGAGACGGTGACGGTCTCGCCGGGCTGGGTCGGGACGGTCACGGAGTGGGACGGTGGCGTGCTCGCCAGCGACGGGGCGGCGATGACCACGAGGGCGACGGTGGCGACGCCGAGGAGCGGGGTGAGGCGACCGGAGCGCATGCGTCCTCCCGGGGGGTGATGTTTCGTAGTTCGACGTCGCCCCCGCGACCTCCTGCCTGGGGGGACGTCCGCCCTGCGGCCTCGCGGAGGATGCTTCTCCGTGGAGAACCCATCGGGAGTGCGAGTGAGGACAGCCCGGCCGTCGACGACGCGGAACAGCACGCGGTCACCCTCGCGGAGTCCGAGCTGGTCTCGAACCTTCTTGGG
>CAZADJ010000360.1:0-2356 GCA_964483845.1 uncultured Actinomycetota bacterium
GGCCCCCGGTCACCCCGTGGTGCTCGATCGCGACGTCTGGCCGCTCGTCGCCGCGGAGACCGGGGACCGGGGCGCGCGACGCCTCCTCGATGAGCGAACGGACCTCGTCGCGGACGTCGAGCTGGCCCGCCCCTCCCCGCCCGACGTGGACACCCGGGCCGACTACGACGCCCTGCGGACCGACCGGGCCTGACGCCTCCGGGCGGGCCGGTCGGTCGTGAGCGGTCGCACGTCGCCGCGCACGGACGTCGGGTGGACGCGCCCGACCCCGTGGCCCGTCACGACGTCGGTGGAGTGGGAGCCGGCGCGTCGAGCCGCGCGAAGCCCGCGTGCAGGCGGTCGACCACCACCCGGCCGTCTTCGCCGAGCGCGGCGGCCTTCTCCCGCAGCTGCTCCAGCATCCGTTCGCTCGGCTCACCGTAGATCTCGATGGCCTCCATCTCGATGAGGTCGGCGAAGCCACGGAACGCCGAGGCACCCACCTCCATGTGGAACTCCACCGAGGCGGCGTCCGGGTGGACGGCCACCACGGTCATCCGCGACGCCTCCTCGTCGAGGTAGAAGCCGTACGACAGCAGCTGCGGCTCCCGTTCCTCGATGAACCCGACGAGCTCGTCGATGGCCTCTCGGAGCTGCTCGAGCCTGCCCGGACGGATCCGCGAACGGTCGATGTAGACGATCGGTTCCGACACACGTGCCTCCCGCTCGATCGCGTTCACGCTCGGCCGACCGGCGGACGCCGTGCGGACGCCGGGCCCGCCGACCCCCACCACCGTCCCGTCAGCGCCACGGCACGTCAAGGCGCCCGTCGCCCGCGGCGCCACCCGCCACCGGCGGCAGCAGCGCCACCTCGTCCCCGTCGGACACCGGGTGGTCGCCACGCACCACCTCGTGGTCGACGGCGACGGAGACGCGCCCGGCGTAGGTCGCGACAACCGGGTGGCGCTCCCCGACGGCCGTGATGACATCCCCGGCGGTGGCGTCGTCGGCGACCTCGACCGTCAGCCGTCCCGTGCCGGCCCGATCCGCCAGGCCGCCGAAGAGCCGCACTTCGATCCGCACGTCGCGCTCCGCTCGCGGGGACGGCAGCGTAACCCCCGCGCTCGCCTACCATCCCTCCCGAGGACGAGGAGGTGGTGGTGAGCGAGGTCGCGAGCGGGTTCCGCGGGCACGGTCGCACCGAGGTCGCGCGACCGCAGGACCTCGAACCGGTCGGCGCCCACCTCGATCGCGTCCTCGACGGGCTGACCCCGCTGGAGCCCACGACGGTCGCCACCGAGCGGGCGGTCGGGCTGACGCTCGCCGAGGACGTCGTCGCGCCCGGTCCGCTCGGCCCCTTCCCCAGCTCGGCGATGGACGGCTACGCGGTCGTGGCCGCGGACGTCTCGGGTGCGACGGCGGACGCACCCGCGCGTCTCGCCGTGACCGGCGAGGTCGCCGCGGGAGCCGTCGGCGACACCCCGCTACGGCCGGGGGAGGCGGTGCGCATCATGACCGGCGCGCCGGTCCCCGAGGGCGCCGACGCGGTCGTCCCGGTCGAGCTGACCACCGAGTCGGACGCTGAGGTCGCGATCCACGTCGCGGTCGAGGCCGGCAGCAACGTCCGACCAGCGGGCGAGATCGCCGCGGCCGGTGACGTCCTGCTGCGAGCCGGTCGACAGGTCGGTCCCGGCGAGCTCGCGGTGCTCGCGACGGTCGGTCTGACCACGGTCCGCTGCCATCCCGCGCCGACGGTCGGGATCGTCACCACCGGCGACGAGATCGTCCCCGCCGGCGTCGATCTCTCGCCCGGCCAGATCCACGACTCGAACGGCCCGATGCTCGCCGCCCTCGTCTCCGCGGCCGGGGCCACCCCGGCCCGGCGCGGTCCCGTCCCCGACGATCCCGACGCGCTCCGCGCCACCTTCACGGAGGTCACCGACGAGGTGGACCTGCTGATCACCACCGGCGGGGTGAGCGCCGGCGCCCACGACCACGTCCGCGACGTGCTCGCGGAGCTCGGCGACGTCCGTCCGACCCGGGTGGCGATGAAGCCGGGGATGCCGCAGGCCGCGGGTCGGGTCCGGGGCGTGCCGACGATCGGGGTGCCCGGCAACCCGGTGTCGGCGTTCGTCTCGTTCGAGGTGTTCGCGCTCGCCGCGATCCGCCGGCTCCAGGGCCGTGCCGACCTGCGCCGGCCGACCGTCCGGGCCGAGTTGGCGGCTCCGCTGCGCGCATCGCCGCACAAGCGGACCTTCGTCCGCGTGCAGCTCGACGAGAGCTCCGAGCCCTGGCGCGCGACGCCGACCGGCCACCAGGGATCGCACGTGCTCACCTCGGTCGCGGACGCCGACGGGCTCGCCGAGATCGACGAGGA
>CAZADJ010000361.1:0-2351 GCA_964483845.1 uncultured Actinomycetota bacterium
TCCGGTTCGGGTTCCGGTTCGGGCTCCGGCTCCGGGTCGGGTTCGGGTTCCGGCTCCGGGTCGGGGTCGGCCGGCGGCTCGCCGCTGCCGACGACGACGGTGCCGACCATCCAGTTGTGGAGGGAGCAGACGTACTGGAACGTGCCCTCCTCGGGGAAGGTCACGGTGTGGGATCCGCCCGGCGGCAGTTGGAAGCTGTCCCACGGGCAGTCGCCCTTCGTCCGTCCGCGCCGGTTCTCGCGCACGCACGTGGTGGGGTGATCCTCGGCCGGGCCGCTGAGCCCGTGGTTCGAGGGGTTGTTCCAGGTCACCGAGCCGCCGGGTGCGACCTGGACCTCCTCCGGCGTGTAGTACCAGGTGCTGCTCCGCCCCTGGTACTGGCCGCGCTCGATGTCGACCCTCGCGGTCGACGCCCAGGCCGGCACGGCCAGGTACGCGATCACGGCTGCGGCGCCCACCAACGCGACCGCAGCCGCGCCGAGCACGGGGCCGGGCGCTGTCCGTCGCGGTGGGCGGCAGAGGTCGGCCGGGACCTCGCGGGGCCCCGTCGGGCGGTGGCTCACGTCGTTGCTCCCCGGGGTGGCGGACGAGGGGCGGGGGGTACCGGTCGCCTCCCTCCCGTTCTTCGCCGTCGCACGGGCGGGTTCCTGCCGCGGCAGGGACGGGAGGCGCCGACGTCGAACTAGTGTGGACGAGGGGCACGTGGCCCGACCGGAGGCCGGCGCCGAGGCGCCGCCCGTGGCGATGATGGCGAGCGACGTCGGCGGGCCAACAGGCGAACCATGGAGGCGAGCCACCGAGGCGTGTCACGCAGACGTGTCAGAGAGGGGTCACCGTGACAACCGTCCATCACCGCGTGGAGAACACCGTCGTGAGGGTCGCCGCGTCGCGCCTGAACCGCGCGGCGGTCGGACTGATCCTGCTCGCGCTGGCCGCGGCGCTCGTCGCGCCGACGGCGGCGGGCGCGCAGGAGCGGACACTGCACGTCCCCGGCGACCACGCCACGGTCCAGGACGCCGTCGACGCCGCGGAGCCCGGCGACCTGATCCTCGTCGCGCCGGGCACCTACGAGGAGTCGGTCGAGGTGACCAGCGACAAGCCGGGCATCACCATCCGGGGCCTCGACCGCAACGAGGTGGTGCTGGACGGGGGCTACGAGATGGGCAACGCCATCACCGTGCGCGCCGACGGGGTCGCGTTGGAGAACATGACGGCGACCGCCTACACGGGCAACGGCTTCTACTGGACCTCGGTCGAGGGCTTCGAGGGCCGCTACCTCACCGCGTGGAACATCGGGCTGTACGGGATCTACGCGTTCGACAGCACCGACGGTCTCTTCGAGCACTCCTACGCGTCGGGCAGCGGTGACGCGAGCTTCTACATCGGTCAGTGCCACCCCTGTGACGCGGAGATCAGGGATGTCATCGGCGAGTACTCCGCGCTCGGCTACTCGGGGACGAACTCCGGCGGCAACCTCGTGATCCGCGACTCCCTGTGGCAGCTGAACGGCGCCGGGATCCTGCCGAACTCGCTCGATTCCCAGGCGAACCCGCCCCAACGGGGCATGACGGTCGTGGACAACGTCATCCGGGACAACGGCAACGAGGAGACGCCGGCGGCCGGTCTGTCCGGCGCGGTCATGGGCCACGGTGTCGGGATCGCGGGTGGTGTGGAGAACGTCGTCGAGGCGAACACCATCACCGGCAACTCGAAGTGGGGCGTGGTGATCTTCCCGCTGCCCGACGACGACGTCTACATGCCGGCGGACAACGAGATCCGGGGCAACGAGGTCACCGGCAACGGTGACGCGTCACCGAACGGGGCGGATCTCGCGATCGCGGCCGGCTCGGGGACCGGCAACTGCTTCGAGGACAACGACTTCGGGACGAGCCGGCCACCGGCGATCGAGGACGCGTACCCGTGCGACGGGACCGGTCTGAACGAACTCGACGCGATCGGCGACTCCGGGGTCGCGGCCGAGCTCGCGGCGGACTACGCGGCCGCCGAGTCGGGCGTCGACGACCGCCCGAGCTACGAGGACATGCCCGCCCCGGACCCGCAGCCGAACATGCCGGGCGTCGGGGAGGAGGACGTGGATCCCGCGGTCGATGACGGCGACACCGATCCGTCCGCCGCCGCGGCGATGCCGGCGACGGGTGGTGGTCTGTCCGTGGTCGCCCTCACGGCGCTCGGCCTCGCGCTGCTGGGCTCGGCGGCGCTCGGTGGGCGCCGCCGGCGGGTCAGTCCATGAGGCGTGACTTCACGGCCGCGGAGACGCGCTGGCCCTGCGCGCGGCTGCCGACCTGCCCCATGACCCTGCCCATGACCTCGCCCATGTCCTGGGGGCCCTC
>CAZADJ010000362.1:0-2336 GCA_964483845.1 uncultured Actinomycetota bacterium
CGCCATCCCCGCGCTGCGCGGCGAGATCGTGCTCATCATCGACGCCGACGCGTCGCCCGATCCGCAGATCCTGCGCCACCTCGTCCCCCACTTCGACGCCCCGCGCGTCGCGGCGGTGACCGGCAACCCGCGGGTGGTCGAGCGCGAGACGTTCCTGAGCAAGCTGCAGGTGATCGAGTTCACCTCCATCGTCTCGCTGCTGCGCCGCGCGCAGCGCATCTGGGGCCGCATCCTGACCGTCTCCGGTGTGGTCGCCGCCTTCCGCCGCTCCGCGCTGATCGACGTCGGGCTCTTCAGTGCGGACATGGCGACCGAGGACATCGACATGTCCTGGAAGCTGCAGAAGCGCTTCTACGACATCCGCTACGAGCCACGGGCGCTCGTCTGGATGCGCGTCCCGGAGACCGCCAAGGGGCTGTGGAAGCAGCGCCGACGCTGGGCCGAGGGGCTGGTCGAGGTGCTGCGTCGGCACGGAGCCGACGTGGCGTTCGACTGGCGGCGCCGCCGCATGTGGCCGGTGATGGGCGAGGCGGTCTGCTCCATCGTCTGGGCGTACACGTTCGTGGCGCTGACCGCGGTCTGGGCGCTCGCGGCCCTGGCCGGTCACCCGCCGGCGGGTGCGTCACCGTTCCCGAACGTCTGGGGCATGACGATCGCGACGCTCGCGCTGATCCAGCTCGGGACCGGCGTGTTCCTCGACTCGCGCTACGAGCGCACGGTGGTGCGCTACTTCCCGGTGGCCGTCTTCTACCCGATCCTCTACTGGATGCTGATGGCGATCGTGACGGTGGTCTCCACGCCGCGCGCACTGCTGCGCCGGCGCACGGGTCCCGCGACCCCGGTCCGCTGGGAGCCGGTGCGCGGTCAGTAGGACGACCACCCTCCCGAGGGGCCGCATCCCGGCCGTCCCGAGGTCGCCGATCCCGAAGCCGTCGGCCACGTCGTGCTGACCTACCGGTCCGCGGTCTCCCGCTGCTCGGCAGGAGCCCGTTCCGGCTCCACCTCGTGCTCGACGACCTTGCGCAGCATCATCCGCTGTCGCGTGCTCGTCTCGTACACCGGCACCATGCCGAGCAGGACCGCGACGCTCACGCCGACGGCGAGGGTGAAGCCGAGTAGCAGGTAGGCGGTGACGAGGTCGGTGAGTCGCGCCATCACCACCCCGAGCCAGCCCGCGCCCACCGCGGTCCCGTAGATCAGACCGACGGCGATCGGCACCGGGATGCCGACGTGGACGAGCCGGTGGCTCACGTGGTCGCGTCCCCCCGCGAACGGGCTGCGTCGGTGGTGGATGCGCGCCGCGGTGACCAGCGCGGTGTCGAGGATCGCCACCGCGAGGACCAGGATGGGGACGAACGCGGCGATGACGGGAGCGGTCGGCACCGCCAGTTTGATGCCGAGCACGGCGAGCACGAAGCCGAGGAAGAGGCTGCCGGCGTCGCCCATGTAGATCGTCGCCGGGTGGAAGTTGTGCCGCAGGAACCCGAGCGCACAGCCCACGAGCGCGATCGCGAGCGCGGCGACGAGGAACTGCCCGTGCAGCGCCGCGATGAGGAAGAAGAAGAAGGCCCCGATGGCGGCGACCCCCGCCGACAGGCCGTCCATGTTGTCGAGCAGGTTGAACGCGTTGGTGATGCCAACGATCCAGACGAGCGTGATGGCGAGATCGATCCACTCACCGCCGGCGACCCCGCCACCGGCGAACAGGCTGACGCTGATGCCGACCGCCCAGATGCCGACCGCGGCCGCGGTGACCACGAGGAGGCGGACCCAGGCGGGCAGGCCCCGCAGGTCGTCGACCAGCCCGACGAGGCTGACCGCCAGCGCGAGACCGAGGATCACCACCAGCTCCCCGAAGCCGCCGACCGGCGGACGCAGCAGGGACGCCACGATCACCGCGAGGGAGAACGCGACGACGATCGCGACCCCTCCGAGGTAGGGGACCGGCGAGGTGTGGCTCTTGTGCCCGCCGGGACGGTCCATGACCTGGCGTCGGACGGCGACGCGCAGCGCGAGCGGGGTGAAGACACCGCACAGCAGCGCCGCGCCCGCGAACGCGCCGAGGTAGATCCACGCGAGCTCGACCGTCATGCGCGCTGCTCGTCGATCACGAGACGGATGATCTCGTCGAGGCTCACCGAGGGTTCGAACCCGATGAGCTCGTCGATGCGCCGGGTGTCGGGGACGCGGCGCGGCATGTCCTCGAAGCCCTCCTCGTAGGCCTCGTCGTAGGGGACGTAGCGCACCTTCGACTCCGAGTCGGCCAGCGCGATCACCCTGTGGGCGAGCTCGTCGATCGAGATCTCCTCGCTGCTGCCGAGGTTGAACGCCCGACC
>CAZADJ010000363.1:0-2326 GCA_964483845.1 uncultured Actinomycetota bacterium
AGAGAGAGAAGAGGCAGATGGCGACGCAGACGGAACAGAAGATCCGGATCCGCCTGAAGGCGTACGACCACGAGGTGCTCGACCGGTCGGCACGGGAGATCGTCGAGACCGTCGAGGCGACCGGTGCGCACGTCACCGGCCCGGTCCCCCTGCCCACCGAGCGCAACGTGTGGTGCGTGATCCGGTCGCCCCACAAGCACAAGGACAGCCGGGAGCACTTCGAGATGCGCACGCACAAGCGACTGATCGACATCCACATGCCGACGCAGAAGACCATCGACAAGCTGATGGGCCTGTCACTGCCGGCCGGGGTCGACATCGAGATCAAGCTGTGAGCGTCCGACCACCGCGCACTGAGTAGGAAGCGAGAGAGATGAGCCGCACAGGGATCCTGGGCACGCAGCTCGGGATGACACAGATCTTCGACGAGGATGGCCGGGTCGTCCCGGTCACCGTCGTCCAGGCTGGGCCGTGCACGGTCACGCAGGTCAAGACCGTCGAGACCGACGGTTACAGCGCGCTCCAGCTCGCCTACGGGACACGCAAGCCGAAGAACCTGACGAAGCCGGTGCGGGGCCACCTCGCCAAGGCCGGGGTCGACTCCGCACGCGTCATCGCCGAGGTGCGCACCGACGACGCCGGCGAGTACGCGCTCGGCGATGAGATCGCCGCGGACGCGTTCTCTGCCGGTGAGCTCGTCGACGTCACCGGTCGGAGCAAGGGCAAGGGCTTCGCCGGCGTCATGAAGCGCCACGGCTTCTCCGGGATGGGCGACGGCCACGGCGTCAAGAAGAAGAACCGCCACCCCGGTGCGATCGGTGCGTGCGCGACCCCCGGGCGCGTCTTCCCCGGGATGCACATGGCCGGGCGCACCGGCAACCAGCGTGTGACCATCCAGAACCTCGAGGTCGCGGCCGTGGACACCGAGCGTGGACTCCTCCTGATCAAGGGGGCGCTGCCGGGGGCCAACGGATCGATCGTCCTCGTCCGCTCGGCGGCGAAGGCGCCGGCGACGACCGCCGCGGGAGGTGAGGCCTGATGGCCGAGACCGCGACCATCACCGAGGCCAGCGTGGACGTCGTCGACGTCAACGGCGACAAGGTCGACTCCGTCGACCTGCCGGCCGAGTGGTTCGCCGGCGAGATCAACGTCGGCGTCATGCACCAGGTCGTCACTGCGCAGCTCGCCAACGCCCGGCAGGGGACCGCCAAGACCAAGACCCGCGGCGAGGCGCGCGGTGGCGGCCGCAAGCCCTGGCGACAGAAGGGCACCGGCCGGGCCCGTCACGGCTCCATCCGATCCCCGATCTGGATCGGTGGCGGTGTCGCGCACGGGCGTCGCGCCGAGGAGAACCACGCCAAGCGCGTGAACAAGCGCATGAAGCGCAACGCGCTGCGCTCGGCGCTGGCCGATCGCGCCCGGAGCGGGGACGTCACCGTCGTGCGTGCGCTCGCCTTCGAGACCCCCCGCACCAAGGACGCGGTGGCGACCCTCGAAGCACTCGGGCACGCTGACCGCAAGGTGCTCGTCGTGCTCGGCGACATGCACGCGCCGACCTGGCGCTCCTTCCGCAACCTGCCGACCGTCCACCTGCTCACCGTCGATCAGCTCAACACCTACGACGTGCTGCGCAGCGAGGCCGTCGTCTTCGGCGAGGAGGCGCTCGAGCTGATCGGGACCGGTCAGCGCTCGGGCCCGCCCGAGACGACGTCGCGCCCGGCGGGTGCTCCCGAGCCGGTCGATGAGGACGAGGTCGACGCCGACGAGGACGAGGTCGATGACGAGGGCCACCTGCCCGGTGCCCGCACCGACTGGGACGAGGAGCTCGGCGGGGAGCCGGCGGAGACCACGACCACGGTCGCCGACGACGAGCCGGAGGCCGACGACGAGCCGGAGGCCGAGGACGAGCCCGAGGCCGACGAGGAGCCGGAGCCGGCTGCATCCGCCGAGGCCGGGGACGACGAGGACGCCGCCGAGGAGGACGAGGCATGACGAGCGAGCTACGCCACGATCCCCGTGACATCATCCTCGAGCCCGTGATCTCGGAGAAGAGCTACGGGCTGCTCGACGAGAACAAGTACACGTTCCTCGTCCGCCGCGACGCCAACAAGACCCAGATCAAGATCGCGATCGAGCAGATCTTCGACGTGAAGGTCGAGAAGGTCAACACGCAGAACCGGCGCGGGAAGGTCAAGCGCCGCGCCTGGACCGTCGGCCGGAGGCCCGACACGAAACGGGCGATCGTCAAGCTCCACCCCGACGACGAGATCGAGCTGTTCGAGACCGGGACCGGCCTGTAACCGACGACCACAGCGACGACGACCAG
>CAZADJ010000364.1:0-2326 GCA_964483845.1 uncultured Actinomycetota bacterium
TGGCGGCTCGCGGAGGCGCTCGGGTACCTGGGCGGGGCGCTGGCCGTGCTCGCCGCCGTGCTGCTCGTCGGCGAGTTCTGGGACGAGCTCGAGACCTGGGCCCGGCTGCTCCTCCTGCTGACCACGACCGCTCTGCTGCTCGCAGCCGGCGCGTGGGCCCGGGTCACCCGGGTCGAAGCCGTCGGTCGTCTCGGGGGGTTCCTGTGGTTCGCGTCGGTGGTGACCTGGGCGTTCGCCGTCGGCATCGCCATCGACCGGACCGTGGAGCCGGCCGACGAGACGACGGTGCTCGTCGTCGGGCTGCTCAGCGTGTCCTACGCCGCACCGCTGTGGTGGTGGCGCCGCGAGGCCCTGCAGCAACTCGCGGTCTTCGCGGGGCTGGCCGCCGCGCTGCTCGCCGCGCTGGGGCACGTCGAACACATCGAGCCGGAGGGGTTCGGGATGTCCCTCTGGGCGCTCGCGGTGAGCTGGGGGCTGTTCACCTGGGCCGGACCGGTGCGCCCGACCCGGACCGGCTACGTCGTCGCCGGTTTCGCTGCGCTCGCCGGCTCTCAGGTGGTGTCGTTCGGCGCGGAGCCGGGATGGGGTCACGCGCTCGGCCTGCTCACCGCGGCGATACTGCTCGCCGCCAGCGTCGCGGTGGGCTCGTTCGCGATGATGGGCCTCGGCGCCGCCGGGGCGTTCGTGTTCGTCGCACAGATCGTCTTCGAGTACTTCGCCGACACCATCGGCGTGCCGCTCGCGCTGTTCGTCGTCGGGGTGCTGCTCATCGGCGCCGCCGTGTTGACCGCCCATCTGAAGCCCCGTGTGGACGCCGCTTCTGATCGCGACCCGGGACCCTGAGGAGCCTGACGTGTCGGATGTGCCGGAGGTGTCGGAGCGTCGCCTCGTCGTGGCGGTGGTGGCGAGCGCGGTCATCGTCGTCGTCGTGGCCGCGCTGGTCGCGCTCTACGGGGTGCGGAACCCGCCCGACTTCCCGAGCCTCGCGGAGCAGCCCGATCCCTCGATCCCCGGCACCATCGCTTGGACCTCCCCGTCGGCGGCGGACGAGCGGGGTCCGTGCGTGCACGCAGCGACCCCGGCGACCGGTGAGGTCAGCGAGGTGGCGTGCCTGTCCGCCGAGCTGCACTGGCTCCACCGGATCGTGTGGACCTCCGAGGGCGAGATCGTCGCGATCGGCCGCAGGGTCCCGGACGAGCAGCAGACGGCGGTGGTCGTCGATCTCGACGGGCAGGTCGTCACGGTCGGGACCGTGCCGCCCACGGCGGCTCTGGACGACCAGCGCACGCGCGAGGACGGCGCCCGTGTGCGGACCGGCGCCCCGGGCCCCGACGTCTCGACCGTCGAGGTCAGCGAGGCGGACGGCAGGGTCTGGACGGCGGTGCGTGTCGAGGCACGCGCGTACCGCTTCCGTCACGTGAAGTGGTCGCCGGACGGGGAGTGGCTGCTGATCACCGACTCCGAGGGGCGGCTGCTGGTCGCGCCGGCCGACGAGGACGCCGAGGTGCGTCTGCTCACCGACGATCTGATGGGTCCGGCGATGTCGGAACCACACGGGGTGGCCTGGTACGTGCCCGGCGAGACGGCGAACGTGGTCACCGTCGATCCCGCTCCATGACGGAGCACGAGCCCACCAGCCGAGACGTCACACGTCCTCGGTAATGTCGAACACATGTACGAACACCAGGACGCTCGGGATGACGCCCCGGACGAGGACGACGAGCGGCCACACCGACTGGCCGCTGCGTTCGCGTACGAGCTGAAGGGCGGCTGTGTGAACGGTTGCCGGCGCCCGTCGGTGTCAGGACGTCCGACGGGACCGGATGGTCAGCGCATCGAGGGCCCGTTCTGTGGTCGTTGCTACGGAAAGCTCGAGTACGCGAACAACCCGCGTTACCGCGAGGCGATCGCAAGAGGAACCCGCCTGTACGACGCACGCAGGCGCGGGGCGACCCCGGACGGCGCTGAGCGCTTCACTGTCGACGAGATCGGGCAACGCGATGGCTGGATATGCCAACTCTGCCTGGAGCCCGTGGATGCATCTGACCGCAACAGTGCGGACGGCGCGTCGGTCGACCACATCGTCCCGGTAAGCAAGGACGGTGAGCACACGCGTGAGAACGCCTGGCTGGCTCACAAGTCATGCAACTCGGTGAAGGGCGACCGAACCGACCTCGGACGGGGCGACCTGGCCCGCGAGCCTCGGACCCCGTACCGGCTGACCTGTCGGGCGTCTCGGGCCCCGTTTGAACCGCTACCGGCGGAACAGCTGACCCGCCGAGAACGTAGATTACGTAAACTAGACGGCGTGGGGCGGATAGGGGCG
>CAZADJ010000365.1:0-2321 GCA_964483845.1 uncultured Actinomycetota bacterium
CGGATCACTCCAGCATCCCACCGATGAGGGGGACGACCACCGTAGGCGCCAGGGACAAGGCAACCACCGCAACCGCAATCGCAAACGAGCGCGCATTGCGATCGGCGCTCCGGGCCTGGAGCGTCTCGGGCGGGGCAGCATCTCCGGCGCGCCGACGCAGGTCGCGACGCACGACGCTGTTGTAGATCAGACCGAGGACGGGCAGGAAGGCAAGGTTGGCCGTGTGGAGAATTCCCATGGCGAGGAGGATGAACCCGACCTTTGACAATGCGTCGCCGAGTATAGGGAACAGTGCCACGGTCTGTCCCACCGGCCATACGTCGGCATCCACCAGGATCAGACCGGTAAACGTCAGGTAGTAGGCGATGTCGAGGACCGCCAGGAATCTCCCCCCGGTCGCCGGACTGAGGTGAAACACATCGTCGATAAAGCTCCGGCCGAAACGTCTGATGTTTGGCGCCAAACCGATGACCAGCGATCCGGAGACGAACAGATAGGCCAGGATGATCTTCCATCCGTCGATGACCTGCTCACCTCCGTCGCCGATCTCAGCCGACAGGGCCACCCAAGCGACGACGGTGCCAGCAGTAGCCAGAGCAGCCGCCCACACTGTCAGGAGACGTCTCCTGTGGGCCCGAGCCTCTTCGATACTTCGCCCCATCCGGGCAAACAGATCCGGGCTCGGCTCGACCGAGTCCGCCGCATGCAGGGCGTCGGCCAGACGTTCCTCAAGCGTCATGGAGAGCCTCCAAACGTGATTCGAGAGCCTGAAGACCGCGGCGACAGTGGGTCTTCACCGAGTTCGGGGAGATGCTCAACGTCCCCGCTATCTCCGACTCGGATAGCTCGAGGTAGTAGCGGAGCACGAGACAGTCGCGCTGTCGCGGTGACAGTTCGGCAAGCGCATCGAGGACTTCCGCCTGTCGTTCCGTCCGGACGAATACATCATCGGGTCGATCGGGTGTCCTGTGATCGACCATCGCGTCGATGTGGTGAAGCGACATGAGTCCCCGCCTGTTGTGGTCTCTAGCGAGGTTGAGGACGATCGATCTCAGGTAGGCGACGCTCTTCGATCGCTCGTCGATCCGACCCGCCGCGTGAAACAGCCGAATGAACGCCTCCTGCACGATGTCCTCCGCACCATTGCGGTCGTCGGTGAATATGCGGGCAAGACGGACCAGAGATACGGCCTCGGCGTGGTAGATCTCCTCAACGAACCTACGACGGGCCTCGTCCTCGGGCGTCCACGTCGCTTTCTCGGCCGCAACCGCGGCGAGCCAGAGCACCTGCTAGGTCGCCGGAGGCTGGGGCACATCCTCCTCGAGTTGGCGGCTCATGCCCAGTAGCCGGCCGATCAGAGGAAGGCTGAGGACATTGAGACCGTGCAGCGCACCCATCAGCAGCAGTATCCCGGCGACACGGACCACCTCGTCTTGGAGTACGGCCGCGTTGGATCTCTGCCATTGAAGCGACGGCTCGAAGGTGACCGTGAAGAGGATGTAGGCACTGAATATGAGGTAGTAGGCGACATCCATGAGCACGAGATAGCTCTTACCGGTGCGGGGATTGGCCCGGAAGACATCACCGGCGTACGCCCGCCCGAAACGTTTGATCAACGGTCCGAGCACTACGACGATCGCCACCAGGACGATGTCGGTGACGAGTTCGATGACCCACCAGCTCATGTCCACCTCCGTGAATCGGACCTCATGCTGCCACTTTCGCCCGGTCGGTGGGGCGTCGAGTGGGCGAGGAGGACTCGACACGATCGGCAACGGCCATGGCCGCGATGCCGTAGCCAAGGGCAATCAGACCGAACAAAGGGATGTTGACCCAGGCTCCCAGCCCCAGATCGAAGATCTCCTGGCTGAGCTCACCGGCGAAGAACGTCAACTCGACCATCATGTATGTGGCGAGCAGCAGACCGGCGATGACCGCTGAGTCGATCCCAAACGCCCTCCTCGCCAGATGGGCCGTGGCGCCCTGGATGGCGCCGAGGACCCCGCCAATGCCAATGACTATGAAGACGGTCCCCTCCAGGGTGAACTCCTCGGGATGGACGGGATCCATAAGGGCGACAGCCCGCATGGCGAGACGGAACCCCGGCCCGAGTATCAGCAGCCCGGCGACTGCGCCACCTATCAATCCACCGGCCGCTGCTCTCCAGAACCCCCGGTAGTAGAGCATTGCTGTTACCAGGGCAGCCAGGACGACAACGATTCCCCAAGGGGCCGGAATCACATCCCCGGCGGCGAAATTGGCTACTAGCAGAAGTGTGAGGGTCGATGCCCTTGCCTGCCAGGTCATGAGAAGTCTCCTTC
>CAZADJ010000366.1:0-2316 GCA_964483845.1 uncultured Actinomycetota bacterium
GGGACCCCGCAGGTCCCGGTGGTCGCTCAGCGCCCGTCGGCTGCGTCGAGGAGGTCGTCGAGCCGGGCTCGTGCTCCGTCGAGGTCCTGGAGGTCGTCCCACGCGTCCGCCCACGGGTCCGGGCGCTGGCCGAGCCGGCGGAAGAGGTTCGCGATGGTGTAGTCGCCCGGGTCGGTGCTACCGAGCTCGTCCCACGCCACGGGCGTGGCGACCGGCGCGCCGTCGCGGGCCCGCAGCGAGTAGGGGGCCACGGCGGTCTGGCCGTAGGCGTTGCGCAGGTAGTCGACGAAGACACGGCCTCGCCGCTCGGGCTTGCGCTGCTCGTCGGTGAGCTCGTCCGGGTGGCGGGTCGCGAGCAGCCCGGCGAGGTCGGCCGCGAACCGCCTGGTCGTCTCGAAGTCGTGATCGCGCGGGATCCGGACGTGGACGTGGTAGCCGGCGGAGCCGCTCGTCTTGACGAGGCTGTCCACCCCGACCTCGGTCAGGAGGTCGCGCACGCGTCGAGCGGCCTGCCGCGCGGCGTCCGCGTCGCCGGCGGGGGGGTCGAGGTCGAAGACGACCTGGTCGGGGTGCTCGAGCGCGTCGATCCGGCTCAGCCACGGGTGCAACTCGATGGTCCCCTGGTTGGCGAGGTAGACGATGGTGGCGGGTTCGTCGCCGACGACGTGGTCGAGGTGCCCGCCCTCCCGCTTCGGGACGTCCTCCCGCCGGATCCACCCGGGGAAGTGCTCGTCGGCCTCCTTCTGGAAGAACCCGGGACCGTCGATCCCGTCCGGATGGCGCTTCACGGCGACCGGACGACCCTCCAGGTACCCGATCGCCGTCTGGGCGATGCGCGCGTAGAAGTCCAGTACGTCCCCCTTGGTCACCCCCGCGTCGGGGAAGTAGACCTTGTCGACGCTGGAGACGTCGATCGTCCGCCCGAAGAGGTCCTGCTCACCCGCGTCCACGTGCGCTCCTCACCCGTCCGGTCGTTCACGGACGACGGCGGAGGGGTCCTTGTCGTCGCGGAGCCCGAGGAAGCGCGGGTGGCGCAGCCGGCCGGCCTCCGTCCACTCGGTGAAGCCGATCTGCGCTACGAGCTCCGGGGTGACCCAGTGCACGCCGGCCTCTCCCACCTCCTCGTCGAACGGCGAGGTCGAACGCTCCAGCGAGCGCAGTCGTCGCCCCAGCTCGTCGAGGGTCTCCTCGTCGTAGCCGGTGCCGACCTTGCCCGCGTAGCGCAGCGCCCCGTTCTCGTGGTAGCCGACGAGCAGCGCCCCGAAGCCGACGCGCTGCCCCCGAGGTTCGGTGAACCCGCCGATGACGAGCTCCTGCTCGGCGACGCACTTGAACTTCAGCCAGTCGCGCGAGCGCCGGTGCTGGTAGGGCGACGACGCGCGCTTGGCGATCAGCCCCTCCCAGCCGTCGGCACACGCCTCGTCGATGAACTGCTCGCCGTGCTCGTTGCGGTGGGGGGTGAAGCGCAGCGGGTCCTCGAACGCGATCACCCGGCGCAGCAGCCGCTTGCGGTCGCGCAGGGGGGCGTCCCGGGTGGAGCGGCCGTCGAGGTGCAGCAGGTCGAAGAGGTAGTAGTGGACGGCGACGCCGGTCGCCCGCGCCCGGTCGGGATCCTGCTTCTGCATCCGCTGCTGGAGCCGTGAGAAGCTCGTGCGGCCATCCTCGAAGGCCACCACCTCGCCGTCGACGACGAGGTCCGGGGCGTCCAGCGCGGTCAGCGCCTCGACGATCTCCGGGTAGGGGGCGTGCATGCGTCTGCGGTTGCGGCTCAGTAGACGCACCTCACCACCCTCTCGGTAGGCGAGCGCGCGGACGCCGTCCAGCTTGCGCTCGTAGATCCAGTCCGGGTCGGAGAACCGGTCGTCGGTGAGCGTTGCTCGCATCGGCTCGAGCCACCCCGGCATGCCCTCCCGCGAGAGCGATCCGTGCAGCTCCTCACGTGTGTCACGACCCACCGGCCGCGCTCCCGTCGCCGCCGTCGTCGTCCGCGCCGACCTCGTCGACGGTGCGCCCCGAGATGACCGAGGCGGGCTCGGTGCTCACCGGGTTCCGTCGGGCGTCGGCCTCCCCGTCGTCCACCTTGACCAGCAGCCAGTTGCGCTCGTCGCCGCGCATCGCCGTGCGGGTCAGCGCGTAGCCGCCGCGGACCTTGTCGCCCTCGAGCCAGACCTTCACGTGGCCGTCGTCGATCGCCCGGCCGACCGGCACCTCGGCGCCGTCGTCCTCCGTCAGGTTGCGGTAGGGGCCGATGTCCCAGACGATCACGTCGCCGCCGCCGTACTCGCCCTCGGGGATGTGGCCCTCGAAGTCGGCGTA
>CAZADJ010000367.1:0-2316 GCA_964483845.1 uncultured Actinomycetota bacterium
CTCGTCCCCGACGGGCGGGACGTCATCGTGTACGACGCCGACGAGCGCTACGACATCGGCATGGTCCCGTCGGACGTCGCGCCCGCCCTGGCCGACGCGCTGCGCGGCGGCGTCGCCTACCGCGCGCTCTCGCTGTGGGAGGTCAAGGCGCTGGACGGCGCCCGGTCCGAGCTGCGGATCCTCATCGTCCCGGACACCGTGGAGCTGGTCCTCGCGGTCGACTCGCCGGAGACGATCGTCATCGAGGACTAGGAGTCGAGGCCGGCGCGTCCGTCGCGGGCTGCACGTCGTCCTGGGACAGTCCGCTCGCGACGTCCTGCGCGCGGCTCTGCAGCCCATCGAGCTGCTCGAGGACCTGCTCGCACTCACGCCGGCGCTCGTCCACCAACGCCGGGTCGTCGGCGAGGTGAGCGACCGTCTCCAACTGGGCCTCGAGGTCGCTGGACAGGCCGGCGGGACGGCGCCGGATCGCCTCGTGGACGCCCGCGACGTACGCGTCCACCTGCCGGTCGAACTCGTCGGCGAACTCGTCGGCGATCTCGTCGAGCCGCTCGAGGGCCACGGTGCGGGCGGCGTCCAGCTCACGGTTCGTGCGTACGACCCCACCGAGCTTCCACCCGACGAGGGCGCCGCCGACCAGCCCGAGCGGGCCGAGGGCGAGGCCGAGCGCGGCGACCCCCGCGCCGCCCGCGACCAGGCCCCCGAACGCCGCCCCGCCGATCTCGGGGTTCAGCCGGGGGTCCTGCTGGATGTCGTCGAAGAGGTTCCCCGCCGAGGTCGCGTCAGCGATGTCCTCGTGGAGGCTGGCCAGCACGACGTCCGAGCGCTCGTCCAGCTCGGCGGTGAGGCCGTCGAGCAGCTCGCCCATCTGGTCGCGGAACTGCTGCGTGGCGCGGTTCCCGGCCACCTCGGCCTCACGACGGAAGCGACGGAGCACCTGCTCGAGGTCGTCGAGGCTCTTCGTCTGCCGGATGCGCTCCTTGGCGCTGAAGAAGATCGACAGCAGCAGCGACCGGTGCTGGATGCGCAGCGGCTCGACCCGCCCGAGACGTTGCTCCACCTCGGCCTCGAGCTCCTCGCGGAACGCCTCGATGCGGTCGCGCGCCTGCTGCGCGTACGCGGACAGCTTCTCCGGGTCGGCGAGCAGGTCGTGGCGGACGCGGACCTCACGCTTGGCGAGCTCGATCGCGCGTTCGAGGCGGGACGCGGAGGCCGTGACCGCGGTCGCCCCGGCCCCGCTGCTGAGGCCGGACTCGAGCTCGATGAGCAGGTCGGCGACGCCGGAGTCCTCCCAGCGCTTCTCGAACCCGATGCGACGCGCCTCGTAGGCGTCGAGCGCGCAGACCGGGAAGAGCGGCAGGTCCTCGTCGGTCGTCTCGGCGAGTCGCTCGCGGATGTAGCGCAGGATGTCGCGCCGGGACTCGACCGAGTAGAAGTGCTGCGGGTACATGTTGACGACGATGAGGAGCTTGTCGAGTCGCCGGTCGACGACCTCGCGGAGGAACTTGATCTCCGTCGCGCCGATCGTCGGTGGGGAGAGCAGCACGACGATGCCGACGTCGACGGAGTCGAGCTCCTGGATCGTGCGCTCGGTGTAGATCTCGTCGGCCTCGGCGTCGTCGAGACCGGGGGTGTCGATCATGCGCACGCCGTTGGCGAGGAACTCCGAGGGCGCACGCACGCGCACGTAGGTGACGCCGAGCTCGTTGTTGTGGTTGGACTCCTGGGAGGTGTACTGCCGCGCCTCGTCGACGCCCATCTCCTGGACGCGCCCGTCGACGAAGTGGACCTCCGCGGTCGGCTCCGTGCCGTGCTCCACGTAGACGGGCACCGCCGTCTCCGGGGTGACCGCGGTCGCGGAGACCGCACGGCCGAGGAGCGCGTTCAGGAGCGTCGACTTACCGCGTTTGATCAGTCCGAACACGCCGATGTCGAGGCGCTTGCCGCCGACCGCCTCGCGGACGATGGCGAGCTCCTGCGCGATCAGCCCGGCGGTCTCCTCGACCCCGACCGTCTCCTCCGCCTCGTCGAGGTCCGTCGGGACGGCCTCGGCCACGGCGGACCCCGAGAAGCTCGTCCACGTCGACTCGACGTCCGCGACGAGGTCCAGGAGCGCTTCGCGCTCCGTCGCCAAGCTACCGAGGAACTCAGCCACGTCGCCCACCTGCCTGTCGACTGTCCGCCTCCCCGAAGCATAGGGTCGGCACGTGCCTTCGGTGACTGAACCCGTACGTTCGTTCCCCTGTCACGGTGGTGCGTGCACCTCAGATCGGGCTGCTCACGCCCGTACCACCCCGTCGGAGAGCTTCCAGCCGA
>CAZADJ010000368.1:0-2305 GCA_964483845.1 uncultured Actinomycetota bacterium
GACCGGAGAGGTGCTGGTGCTCGGATCGGTGTTCTCCTCCCACGGCGGCCCCGCGCCGTCGACGGGCAACGACGACCGCGGCGACCTCGACAGGTTCGACGCCGCGGCCCTGTCGGAGCGCGATCCGGTCCCGACCTGGGAGGAGGTCGCGACACGGTACGGACGCAAGATCTACAACATCGCGTACCGCCTGACCGGTGACCCCGAGGAGGCGAAGGATCTCGCGCAGGACGTGTTCGTCCGCGTCTACCGCAACCTCGACAAGTACGAGCCCGGCACCTTCGAGGGCTGGATCTACCGCATCACGAAGAACCTGTTCCTCGACCGCGTCCGCCGTCGCAAGCGCGTGATCCTCGAGCCGCTCCCCGAGGAGGAGTGGCGCCAGCCCGAGGACGAGGGCCCCGGCCCCGAGGAGCGCTTCGATCGGGGGATGCTCCGCGGCGACATCGAGGCGGCGCTCACGCAGCTCCCGCCGGACTTCCGCACCGCGGTGGTGCTCTGTGACGTGCAGGGTCTCACCTACGAGGAGATCGCCGAGGCGACCGGCTGGCCGCTCGGGACGGTCCGGTCGCGGATCCACCGTGGGCGCAAGCTGCTGCGCGAGCACCTCTCCGCGCCGACGTCCCCGGAGGGTGACGATGCGTGACCGGATCCGCCGGTTCGTCGGGCGCGGCCGCGGCGACACCCACGCCGACGACCGCCTGTCAGCCCTGCTGGACGACGAGCTCGACGACGACGAAGCGCTCGACGTGACGCGGCACGTCGCCGACTGCCGACGGTGCCTCAGCGAGCTCGAGGAGATCCGCCGGTCGCGTGCCGCGCTGCGCTCGCTGCCGGCCGTCGACCCCCCGGGGGACCTCCAGGAGCAGATCCGGACCCGTCTCGCGACCCTCGAGTCGGCCCGCCCGTCGACCGCCCGGCGGGTGGTCGCCGCGGCAGCAGCGTCCGGTCTGCTGCTGATCGCCGCGGCGATGACGCTCGGCGTGGACGACCCGGGGACGGTGGCGCCGCCGGTCGACGTGTTCGTCACCGATCACGTCGGACAGACCGACGGGCGACCGGTCCTCACGCCCGTCGATCTCGGCCGGTGAGCCAGCGGTGCGTCACGCGGCCGTCTGCTGTTCGGCCCTCCTGATCGCCGGCGCACTGCTGCTCGGCGCGCCCGCCCAACCGCTGGCCGCGAGCGACGAGGACGCGGCCGACGAGTCGTGGGAGCGCCTCGTCCGGCGCATGGCCGACGGGGCGACGCAGCACCCCTACACCGGCCGGGTCGTGGTCATCTCGTTCGAGCCGGGCGGGCCGAACCTCGGCGAGATCGTCGTGGCCCGCACCGAGGACGGGACGGTGATGGCCAGCCAGACACGTTCCTGGATGATCGGCCAGCGGGCGGACGAGACGGTGCTCGCCGACGTCGAGACCGGGAAGCTGTTCCGGCTGAGCAGCACCGAGCGCGGCATCTTCTCCGTGGCTCACCTGCGGCGCAACTACGACGTCGACGTGGAGGGGCGCGAGCGCACGAGCCTCGGGATGGAGGTGGTCGTGGTCGCCCTGACGGGGCGCGGGGCCGGGACGGTCCGCGAGCGGCTCCACATCGAGCCCGACAGCGGACTGGTCCTGCGTCGCGAGACCTTCGATGACGAGGGCGAGCCCTTCCGGCTCGTGGCCTACACGAGGTTGGAGTTCGGATCCGACGAGGTACCCGAGGTCGGCTCCGGCTGGGTCGAGCAGGAGGTCGAGCCGGTCCGCACCGACGTAAGTCCGCGCGGCGTGGAGATCTTCCGGGACATGGGGTGGGTGGTCCCGCGGGAGCTCGACGGTGGGTTCCGGCTGCTCGACGCCGGTGCGGTCGGTCACGGTGAGGGGGAGGGGTCCTCGCTGCACCTGCTGTACACCGACGGGTTGTACGCGCTGTCGGTCTACGAGCAGCAGGGACGGCTCGACGAGCGTGCCGTGCGTGCGGCCGGCGCTCAGCCGGTGGGCCTCGGCGCGATCGGCGCGTACCGCTGGCCCGGTGCGGAGCCGGCGGTGATGATCTGGACCGCGGAGGGCACGACCTTCACGGCCGTCAGCGACGCACCGCCGGACATGTTGGCGACGGCGCTCGCGAAGTTCCCGCACGACGCGCCCCGGAGCCTCGGCGACCGCGTCCGGCGCGGGCTGAGCCGTGCGGCGGACGTGCTCTGGCCGTTCGGGTAGCGAGTCCCCGACCGGACAGGCGACCATGCAACCCAGACGTGGAACGGAGCGGGACATGCCCGACGCGAGAGACGAGCCGGGGGAACGGTCCAGCGGCGTGGTCGACACC